>JAFGXK010000078.1 GCA_016936695.1 Bacteroidales bacterium
AAAGATAGGTGTGTCCAAAACGCGGAATTCCGGCCTCGTCTGTCAATTCATTGATCTGATCTATAGTTGCACCATCAAAGATTGGAGTAGCATATTTTCTACCCAATTTTTGTCCGGCCCATCCAAGTACAGTCTCATAGATCTGTCCGAGGTTCATCCTTGAAGGAACACCAAGGGGGTTCAGTACGATATCGACAGGGGTACCATCCTCAAGGAACGGCATATCTTCCTGGCGAACGATCTTCGCCACAATACCTTTGTTCCCATGACGGCCGGCCATCTTGTCGCCCACTTTCACCTTGCGTTTCTTGGCTATGTAAACTTTAGCCAGACGAACGATTCCGGCAGGAAGTTCGTCGCCGATTGTAATGTTATACTTCTTGCGTTTGAAGACACCGTCAATCTCCTTGTATTTAATGATATAGTTATGAAGGAGCTGTTTTATGCTGTCATTTTTCTTTTTGTCGGTGGTCCACTTGTTGGGATTGACATTAAGGAAGTCAATTTCCTGCAGCTGCTTAAGGGTGAATTTACTGCCCTTGGGTATCACGTCGACGTTCAGATAATCCTTCACTCCCTGTGAAGTTTTGCCATTGACAAGAATAAAGAGTTTATCTACGAGTCTTGCCTTAAGTTCATCTGTACTTCTCTGGAAATCAGCTTCAATTTTGTCGAGAAGCGGTTTCTCAACAGTTTTTGCCTTCCTGTCCTTAATGGCGCGTGTAAAGAGCTTCTTGTCGATAACAACGCCCTCAAGCGACGGACCTGCCTTCAGGGAGGCATCCTTCACATCACCGGCCTTGTCGCCGAAGATTGCTCTCAGGAGCTTCTCTTCAGGTGACGGATCTGATTCTCCTTTCGGTGTAATTTTACCTATCAGAATATCGCCGGGCATTATTTGGGCACCTATTCTGATGAGCCCGTTTTCATCAAGGTTCTTGGTGGCCTCTTCGCTTACGTTCGGGATATCGGAAGTAAGTTCCTCGAGACCGCGCTTGGTATCGCGGACTTCAAGAAGGTATTCGTCGATATGGACGGAAGTAAACATATCCTCCTCAACGACCTTTTCTGAGATGACAATAGCATCCTCAAAGTTGTAACCTTTCCATGGCATGAATGCAACCTTAAGATTTCTTCCAAGGGCCAGTTCACCATGTTTGGTTCCGTAACCTTCGGTAAGCACCTGACCTTTGGAAACTTTTTCGCCTTTTCTGACAACCGGAACAAGGTTAATACAGGTATTCTGATTGGTTTTCTTGTATTTGGGCAGGGTATAGCGTTTGGTATCGTCATCGAAACTCACGAATTTTTCTTCATCAGATCTTGTGTATCTGATGACAATCTCGTTTGAATCGACATATTCTACTACTCCGTCGCCTTCAGCTGCATAAAGTATCCTGCTGTCCTGAATAACCTGGCCTTCGAGTCCTGTTCCGACAATCGGAGCTTCGGGATTGATGAGTGGCACTGCCTGACGCATCATGTTGGAGCCCATGAGAGCCCTGTTTGCATCGTCGTGCTCAAGGAATGGAATAAGGGATGCTGCAATTGATGCAATCTGGTTGGGAGCAACGTCCATCAGGTCAACCTTTTCCACCTCCTCAAACGGATAATCAGCTTCGTAGCGGCATTTTGCCCGTGGATTTTCGAAATGTCCGTCCTTAAGGATTGGGGCATTGGCCTGAGCAATTACCTTTCTTTCTTCTTCTTCAGCACTGAGCCAGGTAATCCCGTCACCGCTCAGATCGACCTGTGCGTCCTTTACCTTCAGGTAAGGAGTCTCGATAAAACCGAGGTCATTAATCTTGGCAAAAACGCAAAGGGATGAGATAAGACCGATATTGGGACCTTCGGGAGTTTCGATAGGGCACAGCCTTCCGTAGTGGGTATAATGCACGTCCCTTACCTCGAATCCTGCTCTTTCGCGCGACAGACCCCCGGGCCCCAGGGCCGACATACGGCGCTTGTGAGTCATCTCGGCAAGAGGATTGGTCTGGTCCATGAACTGTGAGAGCTGGTTGGTCCCGAAGAATGAATTTATTACAGATGACAGCGTTTTTGAATTGATAAGGTCGACGGGGGTAAAAACCTCGTTATCCCTTACGTTCATCCTTTCACGTATAGTACGTGCCATACGTGCAAGACCGACACCGAACTGGGCATAGAGCTGTTCGCCGACGGTACGCACCCTTCTGTTGCTAAGGTGATCGATATCATCAACTTCGGTTTTGGAGTTGATAAGTTCGATCAGGTAACCAATAATCTTTATAATATCTTCCCTGGTAAGTATCTTAACCGTCATTTCGGTATCAAGGCCAAGCTTCTTGTTTATCCTGTAGCGGCCTACTTCCCCGAGGTCATATCTCTTGTCGGAGAAGAAGAGTTTATCGATTACGTCTCTGGCTGTTGCCTCATCGGGCGGTTCAGCATTACGTAGCTGGCGGTAAATATAAATGACTGCTTCCTTTTCCGAGTTGCAGGGGTCTTTCTGAAGAGTATTGTAGATAATTGCGAAATCCGAAAGGGTTGTATCCTCCCTGTGGAGAAGAATTGCCTTTGCTCCGGAATCGACAATAAGATCCACATGTTCTGCCTCGATAATTGTTTCCCTGTCGAGTATTACCTCATTTCTTTCGATTGAAACCACTTCTCCGGTATCCTCGTCGACGAAGTCCTCCACCCAGGTTTTAAGTACTCTGGCAGCGAGCTTGCGTCCGACAAGCTTCTTTACATTGGTTTTGGATACTTTGTGTTCTTCGGCGAGGTTGAAGATCTCCAGTATTTCTTTGTCGCTCTCGAATCCGATAGCTCTTAGTAGTGTTGTTACCGGCAGTTTTTTCTTTCTGTCGATATAAGCGTACATGACATTATTGATGTCGGTTGCAAATTCGATCCACGATCCCTTGAAGGGGATTATCCTGGCCGAATAAAGTTTAGTGCCGTTGGCGTGGATGCTTTGTCCGAAGAATACGCCGGGCGATCTGTGCAGCTGCGACACCACGACTCTCTCAGCACCATTGATGACGAAAGTACCTCTTTCGGTCATATAGGGAACAGTACCGAGGTAGACATCCTGGATTACGGTGTCAAAATCCTCATGTTCCGGGTCGGTGCAATAGAGTTTAAGTTTTGCCTTCAGGGGAACGCTGAATGTCAGTCCGCGTTCAATACATTCATCAATTGTGTAGCGTGGGGGGTCGATGTAATAATCGAGGAATTCGAGAACAAAATTATTTCTTGTATCGGTAATGGGAAAATTTTCTGTAAAGACCTTAAATAGTCCTTCCTTCTTCCTGTTTTCAGGAGTTGTTCCAAGCTGGAAAAACTCACCGAATGATTTCAGCTGAACTTCCAGGAAATCGGGGTAGTCGAGCTGGTTTTTCCTGGAGGCAAAACTAATTCTTTCAGTACTTTTTAAAGACATTTATAAAAGGATTAAGTGAACTTACAATTAAAAGAACGAAAAGGCTTAGTCCCGAAAATTCGGGACTAAACCTGGAACCCGTTATTCAGGTATAACTTATTTAAGTTCAACTTCAGCTCCTGCGTCAACCAATTGACCTTTAATAGCTTCTGCTTCTTCTTTTGATACACCTTCCTTAACTGGACCGGGAGCTGAGTCGACGACTGCCTTAGCTTCCTTAAGTCCGAGACCGGTGATATCCTTAACCAGTTTAACGATCTGTAATTTCTGACCACCTGCTGCTTTGAGGATTACGTCGAATTTGGTTTTCTCCTCAACTTTAGGGGCTTCATCGCTGGCGGCGGGGCCTGCAACTGCAACTGCTGCTGCTGCTGGTTCAATGCCATATTCCTCTTTGAGTATTTTAGCCAGTTCGTTTACCTCTTTTACAGACAGGTTAACCAGTTCTTCTGCAAATTTCTTAAGATCTGCCATTTTTTATTGGATTTTAAAGTGATTTACTTGATTAATTCTCTTTTTTTGATAGTGTTTCGAGAACACCGTGCAATTTATTTCCACCTGACTGTAAAGCCGATATGACGTTTCTGGCGGGAGACTGGAGAAGGAAAATAAGATCTCCGATAAGTTCCTCCCTTGTCTTGACGGCCACGAGTGCATCGAGCATCTTATCGCCGATAAAGACAGATTCCTGAACGTAAGCGCCTTTCAGAACAGGTTTATCATGTTTTCTGCGGAATTCCTTGATAAGTTTTGCAGGAGTGTTTCCGGAATTAGTGAACATGATGGATGTAGTACCTTTGAGAATCGGATACAATTCTTCAAAGTTACCTTCAGACATTTCGAGTGCTCTTTTCAGCAGAGTGTTTTTAACGACGATAAGTTTGACATCGTTTTCAAAGCATTTTCTTCTTAGTGCACTTGTGTCAGCGGCATTCAACTGAGCGGTATCAGTCAGATAAAAGTGGCTGTACTCCTTTAGTATCTCAGCGAGGCTGTCTATGATAGCATTTTTTTCTTCCCGTCTCATAATTTTTCGAGTTTAGCTTTACAAATTAATCATCAAGACCTTTAGGATCGACTTTAATCCCCGGGCTCATTGTGCTTGAAAGGAACACGCTTTTAATGTATGTCCCCTTAGCAGCAGCCGGTTTCAGTTTGTTTACCATATGGATAAACTCTCTGGCGTTCTCGACGATCTGTTGTGACTCGAAAGAGACCTTTCCGATAGAAGTATGAATGATTCCGCTTTTGTCTACCTTGAAATCAATCTTACCCTGCTTTACTTCCTTAACAGCCTTGCCAATTTCCATGGTGACAGTTCCGCTTTTTGGGTTCGGCATCAGTCCTCGCGGACCGAGTATTCGACCTAACTGACCGACTTTGCCCATCACGGATGGCATGGTTATGATAACGTCAATATCTGTCCAACCTGCCTTGATTTTTTCAATGTAATCGTCAAGGCCCACATAGTCAGCTCCTGCGGCCTGAGCCTCGGCCTCCTTGTCGGGAGAGCAGAGTACAAGCACCCGTGTTTGTTTACCCGTTCCGTGAGGAAGGGAAACAACGCCGCGGACCATCTGGTTTGATTTTCTCGGATCGATACCTAACCTTACATCCAGGTCGATGGAAGCATCGAATTTGGTAGTGGAAATTTCCTTAACCAGTGCCGATGCCTCTGTCAACGTATAAAGCTTTTCCTTATCTATTTTACTTTCGGAAAGCTTCTGGTTTTTGGTAAGTTTAGTCATTTTTTCTACTTATTAATTATTTACCTGGGGCGCCTTTAACAGCGATTCCCATACTCCTGGCGGTACCAGCTACCATTTTCATGGCCGACTCGATAGTAAAACAGTTCAAGTCTTCCATTTTTTCCTCAGCAATTGCCTTGACCTGGTCCCATGATACGGATGCCACTTTATCCCTGTTGGGTTCTTTTGAACCTTTCTTGGATTTGGCAACCTCGAGAAGCTGAACAGCTACCGGCGGGGTTTTTGTGACGAAATCAAATGATTTGTCGGCATAAACCGTAATAACGACCGGTATCACTTTTCCAGCTTTATCCTGGGTCCTGGCGTTGAATTGCTTGCAGAAATCCATTATATTCACACCTTTGGAGCCCAGTGCGGGTCCGACTGGTGGAGATGGATTAGCTGCTCCGCCACGAATTTGTAACTTGATAATCCCAGCAACTTCTTTTGCCATAATTTAAAATTTGCGTGTTTATTGCGAAAGCTTGGCGGTTATTCAGGAAGCATTATTAATATCACAACCGTCAATATCTTCAGTTAATTTTCCTTTTCTACCTGCAAAAAACTAAGTTCAAGGGGTGTTTTCCGTCCAAAGATTTTTACCATTACCTTGAGCTTTTTCTTTTCATCGTTTACCTCTTCGATGATACCTGTGAAGCTGTTGAATGGTCCGTCAATAACTTTCACGGATTCTCCAACGAAGAACGGAACGTTCAGTTCTTCATCGCTTGCATTCAGTTCATCCACTTTCCCCAGTATCCTGTTTATTTCAGCTTTTCTGAGGGGCACCGGTTCTCCGTCCTGTGAGCCAAGGAAACCAATGACATTTGGAATATTTCTCAGAAGGTGAGGGATTTCACCTGTAAGGACAGCTTCAACCAATACATATCCGGGGAAAAAAGTCCTTTCCTTGCTGATTTTTTTCCCTGAACGTATCTGGTATACTTTTTCTGTCGGGATCAGTACCTGAGAGACAAATTCTTCAAGTTTAAGGCGGGCCACTTCATTGTCTATATACTCCTTAACTTTCTTTTCCTTCCCTCCTATAGCACGAAGCACATACCACTTCTTAATATTCTCGCTCATCGGGATTGACCTCTATTGATTTAATATAACAAACTGTAAATAAATTCCATAACTTCACTGAAAACAAGGTCCATAAGAGCCACTATTATGGCTATTATGAGGGTTGCCACCAGTACGAGCACAGCGCTGTTCTGCAATTCGCTCCATGTTGGCCAGGTAACCTTGTGGACCAGTTCAGTATAAGATTCCGTGAAATAACCTTTAATATTCATTTTAACAATTTAATTAGCACGGGAGGAGAGACTCGAACTCCCGACACCTGGTTTTGGAGACCAGTGCTCTACCAACTGAGCTACACCCGTGTGGGACAAAGCAGCATCATTACTTGAATGATGCTGCACTGATATATCCAAAACTCTTATTCCAAAATTTCTGTTACGGCACCTGCTCCGACAGTTCTTCCGCCTTCGCGGATTGCAAAACGGAGGCCTACGTTGATAGCGACGGGGTAGATAAGCTCAACAGTGATAGTCACATTGTCGCCCGGCATTACCATTTCCCTGCCTTCCGGAAGGACAATCTCGCCTGTGATGTCGAGAGTCCTGATATAGAATTGTGGACGATACTTGTTATGGAACGGAGTATGGCGTCCGCCCTCTTCTTTCTTCAGAACATAAATTTCAGTCTTGAATTTGGTATGAGGTGTAATGGTACCTGGTTTTGCAAGCACATGACCCCTCTTAATTTCCTTTTTATCAACGCCTCTGAGAAGGAGTCCGACGTTATCGCCTGCCTCACCCCTGTCGAGGATTTTGCGGAACATTTCAACACCAGTACAGACAGTTTTGCGTTTTTCAGCGCCAAGTCCGACTATTTCGAGTTCATCACCTGTAAGCACCACACCTGTTTCGATACGGCCTGTAGCAACTGTTCCGCGACCGGTGATTGAGAAGATATCCTCAACCGGCATAAGGAAGGGTTTCTGGTTTTCCCTGGGAGGCACCGGGATAAATGAATCGACTGCATCCATCAGTTCCATTACCTTATCTTCCCATATAGTTTCGCCGTTCATTGCGCCGAGAGCGGAACCGCGGATAACCGGTGCATTGTCACCGTCAAATTTATAGAAATTCAGCAGGTCGCGGACTTCCATTTCAACCAGGTCGAGAAGTTCTTCATCGTCAACCATATCGACCTTATTCATGAAAACGAGAACCTGGGGAACGTTAACCTGGCGGGCAAGAAGGATATGTTCACGAGTCTGTGGCATCGGTCCGTCGGTTGCTGCAACAACCAGAATAGCACCGTCCATCTGGGCAGCACCTGTCACCATGTTTTTGATATAGTCAGCGTGACCGGGGCAGTCAACATGTGCATAATGGCGGGTTGCCGTCTGGTATTCAACGTGAGCGGTATTGATTGTAATACCCCTTTCCTTTTCTTCGGGAGCATTATCAATTGAGTCAAAATCCCTTATTTCAGAGAGACCTCTTTTAGCAAGCACCATGGTGATTGCTGCGGTCAGTGTGGTCTTACCATGGTCAATATGACCGATAGTACCAATGTTCACATGCGGTTTCGACCTGTCAAATTTTTCTTTTGCCATAACTCCAAGCTTATTAAATTTAAGTTTATTTATATCAGTTTTGTCATCATTGTTTAATTGAGCCGGAGGGGGGAATTGAACCCCCGACCCCTTCCTTACCAAGGAAGTGCTCTACCCCTGAGCTACTCTGGCCTCATAAAGTGAGCGGGAGACGGAGCTCGAATCCGCGACCCTTAGCTTGGAAGGCTAATGCTCTACCAACTGAGCTACTCCCGCTTAATATCATCTGCATAGTTACGTACCGATTCAAGTTAATCTGTATCAGATACGGCTTCTCCGTTTAAGTGGGGAGAGCAGGATTCGAACCTACGAAGGCATCAGCCAGCAGATTTACAGTCTGCCCCAGTTGGCCACTTTGGTATCTCCCCTTAAACAGAGTATTTCTCCCAAGATATACAAATGCAACTCTTTCAAGAGCCGATGAAGGGATTCGAACCCCCGACCTGCGGATTACAAATCAGCTGCTCTGGCCAACTGAGCTACATCGGCAATTTAAAGAACGTCCCGACAGGCCATTACATACCCTCCAAAATCGGTTTGCAAATGTATGAATTTAAATTTCATTTATCAAAATTATCGATTTTTTTTTGAACCGATCGGTTCTAGGCGCCTCTCTTCTTCTGATTATATTTGGTAATCTGCTTCTTAAGGGCATCAATAGCAAGGTCGGTAGCCTCCTCAAAAGTCTTGCTTTGCTTTTTGGCAAACATGGGTGCTCCTCTCAGATCAAGCTTGATTTCCGTAATTTTATTCTTACGTTCCTGATCCTTATCAAGCCTCAGGTACACTTCAGCATTAACAATTCCTTCACCGAACTGGGTGAGTTTATCCAGTTTCTGATGAACAAAATCAATTAGTTTCTTATCGGCATCAAACCGCACTGAGTGAATCTGAATGTTCATGGTGGTACCTCCTGTTTAATTAATTGTTAGTTAAGCTCTTGGATGAGACTGTTTATATATTTTCCTAAGCTTCTCAAATGAATTATGGGTATAAATCTGAGTAGCTGAAAGGTTGGCATGACCCAAAAATTCCTTTATTGAATTCAGGTCTGCCCCGTGGTTAAGCATATGGGTGGCAAAAGTGTGCCTCAGCACATGGGGGCTTTTCTTCTCAATCGTTGTTACCATTTCCAGGTATTTCCGTACTATATTATAAACGTATTTATCATACAACTTGTTCCCCCGGTCATCAACAAAAAACCATCCGGAAGGCAGATCCGGAAATCCGGCATTACGCGCCCTTGAATAATCAAGCAGTTTTACGGCAAAATGGCCAACCAAAGGGATGATCCGCTGCTTGTTTCTTTTACCCGTCACCCTTACTGATGCAGCTGTCAGATCAACATCAGAATTTCTGAGTCCTGTCAGTTCCGCCCTTCTCATTCCTGTGAAATAAAGCATTTCTATGATCACCCTGTCCCTTAGTCCTTTAAAGCCATCATCAAACTGACATTCGTCAAGCAGTCTGTCGAGAGCCTTCTCCTCAACAAAAACAGGAAGCCTTTTTGCTGTCCTTGGAAGGACAACTTTTTCAAGCGGATCTCCTGTCACCAGACCCTCTTTCCTCAGAAACCTGTAAAAGACTCTGAGCGACGAAATTTTTCTGTGAATACTGGAAGGGGAATAACCATTTCCGATAAGAGCTACAATCCAGGACCGAACATCATGGGAAGTAATATCATCCGGATTCCCTGACAGGTTTTGCAGCCTTAGGAAACTATCGAACTGATCAAAATCATTTAAATAGGATCTTACAGTATGCGGCGAGTACCGTTTTTCAATCTTAAGAAACTGTAAGAACGATTCCTTATAATCCATAAAGGAACCCCCCTGTATGTTATTGTAAAAAAAAGAGACAGGATGGCGAATTACTCTTCGCTCTCCTGCAACTTCTGGACATACTGTGCCTTCTTTAACTCTTCCCTTCTGCGTACTGAAGGTTTGACGAAAGCCTGACGCGAGCGCAGTTCACGGATCACTCCTGTTTTCTCAAATTTCCGTTTGAACTTTTTGAGAGCTCTCTCAATATTTTCGCCTTCTTTTACTGGTACAATGATCATAATATTAATTCAGTTTAAAACGAGGCGCAAATTTAGACACATTAAAAATCTTTTCAAAACATTAAGGCGACAATTTTATCATTTTATTTGATTTATATTATTTGACATCATAATACTCTGCATGCAGGATCAGATCACAATCATGATTTATTAAAGGTACGGTTTCTATTCATTGATGCCAAATAAAAGAGGTGTTAAAAATTGGTTAAATTATCAATCAAATCCCAGATAAGGAGTAAGCCTGCGTGCCGTCTCCGCGGAGATGACCCCATTGCTGACAAGCTCGTCGACTCCGTTAATCCTTCCGCTTAATTCCCTGTACTTCAGTATTGCCGGTACCTCATTCTTTTTAAAATAGGGATGCCTTATAAGGTCGCCGTAGCCGGCGGTATTAATCCTGATCTTTATCACATCAAGCGAGTCGGCAGTTACCCTGCCCGAAATAAGCACGAAGGTCTCTTCAGGAAGTCCGTATACTTCCCTGAGCTGACCAATGGAGGCATATCCGCCAATAAGTTTTCTGAATTTGATTATACGTGCCGCCAGTATCGGGCCTATACCCGGAAATGCTTCGAGCGATGCTGAGTCGCAGGTATTGAGATCAAGCTGCCTTTGGCGGACTGGTCTTCGCGTTTGTTCCTGCTCCGACCCTGAGGCAGCAGTCTTGTAAGCCGCCAGGTATACTTCAGTACTGTCCTGTAAAAGCCATTCCTGAGAAACAGGCAGCTCCCTGATCGGCATATCATGGATTGGAAAGAGATACCTTATTCCGGTTATTACAACAATCGAAATAAGAAGAATGAAGGTTGACCTTCTTTCTCTCCTGGAATAACCAAACCAATCCCTGAAGAATTCCCTGAACGGATCCATATAATTTCAAAGCAAGCGAGACAGGGTGCAATATATTAAATCCGGGGGCCAGGTGAAAAAAACTACGAAAAAAAATGTACAAGAAACAGGAATTTTGTCTCAGAATGGATAGCCGATGCCCAGAACAAATGTAATATCGTCGCCGAAGTCGAAATTCCTGGAGGCCAGTATCCACTTAGAACCTTCATTTATTGAGGGATCACGGAGTTTGACCCCCATATCAACCCGGGCTGTAACGAAACTGAAGTCGAACCGGAATCCGGTTCCTGTACCCACCGCTATGTCGTCGATGAACTTGTTGAATCTGAACCTGGCACCCAGACGGGAGGCATCATCATTGAAGGTCCAGATATTACCGGCATCCATAAACAAGGCGCCTTCAAGAACCCAGAACAGTTTAAACCTGTATTCCACGTTAGCCTCAAGCTTGATGTCCGCAGTCTGGTTTATGAAGTCGATTGTATCCGGAACTTCATAGGAACCGGGGCCAAGGGAGCGTACCTGCCATGCCCTGATACCGTTGGCGCCTCCTCCGAAATACTGCTTCTCGAAGGGTATTGCCCTCGAGTTGCCGTAGGGGATCCCCACACCTGTGAAAGCTCTGTACACAACCGAGCTGATATCATTTATAATCACGTTGTATCTAATATCGGCATCAAGACGGACATACTGGGCAAACGGCTGACCCAGGAAATTGTAGTAGTCATTCTTTTTCTCAGCCCCGGCCAGTTTTCCTGCAGCCGAAAGCATGTTCCCGGCTGCCTCGGCATTCACCCTCAGAAAGAGGTAATCCCTCGATTTCTGGATCTTCTGATTATTGAAGATAAAGGAATAGTTGCCGCCAAGGATACGTACATCCTTGCAACTATTTGAAAGGTATGAGGATACATTGATTAACTTCTGGAAGCTAGTATCAATTTTCATCATGTTCACAAGGTTAAGCTGAAAGGGATTCACAATATGCGTTCCGTAGTCCCGGGCGGTCCAGCTGTAGCCAAAGGTGGCGTTGGCCATTGTCCTTGTGAAGAAACTGAGATCCTGATAGTTGTAAGCTGCAAGTATGGTCGTGGTCGGATTCTTTGTTTTTATGAATTCTTCCGGCTTAATAACAGGCATAAGGAACCTGGGAAGCCTCAATGAGGTTTCAGCTCCATATTCCTGGGTGCTTCTGAGTTTGGTATTTGGCTGCGACATTGCCTCAAAGGCGCCTTTGAGCTTCAGGTTGAACTGCTCTGCACCGCGAAACAGATTCTTGTGCTGGTAAACCAGGTTCAGGGCGCCCCCGAAATTACCGGCTGTGTTTGTACCTTCAAGCTCGACATTGAACGATTGCTGGCTAAGCAGGGTTAGCTGGATATGGCAGTTGAGATACATTGCCTGCCCCGGGTTCTCTTCAGGAGGGTCAGTGTCGTTGAAAAAAATATTTACAAGACGGTAGGTTTTCAAGGTCAGAAGATGGCTCTGGGTCTGCTCAACATCCACAAGACTATAGTTGGAACCCGGTTTGAGGTAAAGGGATTTGAGTATCAGGTCGTGCCTGACAGAAGGTTTTGAGCCTTCCGTAATAAAGTAGAAGCCCTGGTAGTATGTCGTATCGAGTCGTCCTGCATACGATTCACCCTCAGCAAGTACCGGTCTCTGAATATATTCAGGATAGATATAAACATTTTTGATCTGATAAACCTGATGAGGACCCTGGGTGATCCTGTTATACTGGTCAATCCTTTGTGCTCTCCTGACCTCATAAAACAGGTTGACCTGCCTGTTCCCTATAGTGCTGTCGATCCTGAATGAAATATGATCGGTTGAGAATCCGTAAAACCCATGGTTTTTTACAAAACGCTCGAATCGGGTTCGCTCGGCCTGAAGCAGGTCGACATCATAAGGCTTGCCTCTCTGAATAAGACACGACACAGAATCGAAATTGAATAATGCCCTGATCGTGGTGTCGTCAATTTCATAGAATATATTTCTGATTGTATAGGGCGGTCTCAGATTAACATTATAGAATACATCCGATTTTCTCTTCTGTGTCATTACCGAATCGGCAACATCGCTGTCGAAGTATCCCTTGGAAGCGATGTAATCCTCAAGCTGCTGCCGGCTCTGGTCCTTTGAAAAGCTGTCGAAAATAACAGGTTCCTCCCCTATCCGCCTGAGCCACCCGTGAGGCCATTTGGTCTTTTCTATGTTGGAAAGGTTGTACAGCCATAAATGGAACCGGGCGCCAAAAATCTTTTTGTTTGGCTTTTGCTTGATATAAGGAGAAAGGTCCGTCTTATTCAATCCCTCCCTGTCAATCTCAATGTAATTATTGTTAAGAAGGGTTTCATCCTGCGGAACATATTTGGTCGGATTGCATGAAAAGATGAGGGGCACAAGGAGAAACAGGAAAAATATTTTCCATCGGTGTAATATATTTTTATTTGATCCGGTTTTTTTCAAAATTTGCAAATCAAAGCCTGGAGCAAATATATATATAATAGAAAACAACTATTATCAGGCACAGGCATAATTAGTTTCCACAAATATCATACCTGCGGAAACATAAAAACTATTCCGGGATGGTCAGCAGAAATACGATAAAGCATATTCAGTCGCTTCAGAAAAAAAAGGCAAGAGAAGAGGAAAAGCTTTATATAATTGAAGGAGATAAACTGGTAAGGGAATATCTTGCTGCCGGTCAAAGGCTTAGCCTTCTGGTTGCCAAACCGGAATTCATTTCTTCCCTGGGTCAACGCGACAGGACTCTGATCAGTGAAATAGTGCCCGCCTCATATGAAGAACTGAAAAGAGTCAGCAGTCTGACCACCCCCCACAATGCACTGGCAATAGTACATATGCCTGACCAGCCTTCATTTGCACCAGACACCCTGCATGGATTGACCATAGCCCTTGAATCCGTACAGGACCCGGGTAACCTGGGTACGATAATAAGGGCTTCAGCATGGTTTGGGATACAAAATATAATATGCTCGTCCAATTCGGTCGATGTTTACAATCCGAAGGTGATCCAGGCCTCAATGGGGGCGATCCTGAATGTGGAAGTCCGCTATTCGGAACTTGACTTTATCCTTGGTGAAGCATTAAAGGCCGGTATGCCTGTGTACGGAACCTTTCTTGAGGGAGAATCAATTTATACGTCGGAGCTTGATGAAAGGGGAATAATCCTTTTCGGAAACGAGTCAAAGGGAATATCCGGAAGACTTTCTCCCTTCATTACAAAAAGACTTTTTATACCCAAATATACAGTTTCGGACCACGGAGTTGAATCTCTCAATATCGGGATGGCGGCATCAGTAGTACTCTCGGAATTTGCAAGAAGAAGATTATAAGTTCCCGGGGCGGGCTCACCTTCATCATCATGTTTTGGACGCAACAGCCTCTGCACTATTCATCCCGTCGACAGCCGACGAAACAATCCCTCCGGAATAGCCTGATCCTTCTCCGCATGGATAGAGACCAGAGACAACCGTATGCTCCAATGTAAGAGGATCTCTGGGGATTCTGACCGGAGATGATGTCCTCGACTCAACGCCTGTAACAACTGCATCTTCGGTGAGGAAGCCCCTCATGACAGATCCGAAGAAGCCAAAGCCTGCCTTCAGTCTGTTTCCGATCGAAGGCGGTATCCATTCATGAAGCGGAGATGATATTACACCGGGGAAATATGATACTGCCGGCAATGTTGCTGAAGTTTTTCCAGTCAGGAAATCGGTAAGCCGCTGTGCCGGCGCCGATTGTGTTCTGCCTGCCTGTTCCCAGGCAAATCTTTCAAATTTCTTCTGGAATTCAAGTCCGGCAAGAACATCAAACCGCGCATAATCTCCAAGGTCCTCCGGCCTTATTTCCACTACGATCCCGGAATTTGCATACGGAGAGTTCCTGGTGGATGGAGACATCCCGTTTACCACAACCTCTTCCGGTGAAGTTGCCGCAGGGACAATGAATCCTCCCGGACACATGCAGAACGAATATACACCTCGGCCATCAATCTGTTTTACCAGACTGTAAGAAGCAGCGGGGAGTAATTTGCCTCTTTCCTTCCCATGGTACTGTATCCTGTCGATCAGAGCCTGGGGATGTTCAACCCTCACACCCATGGCGAACGATTTAGGCTCAAGCTTTATGCCCCTGTGTGTGCACAGTGAGTAAATATCCCTTGATGAGTGTCCTGTGGCAAGCATAACGAATGGGGACAGAAATTTTTCATTTCCAGAGGTCACAACACCTTTAACTTTATTGCCCTCCACAATAATGTCGCTTACTCTTCTCCCGAACAGGAATACCCCCCCTGATTCGGTTATTGTCATTCTGATTCCGGAAATGATCCCCGGGAGTTTATCTGTCCCCAGATGCGGATGAGCCTCATACAGGATATTTTCATTTGCCCCGTGAATACAAAGCAATTCCAGTACCCTCCTGTTATCACCTCTTTTTTTTGACCGGGTATAAAGCTTGCCATCTGAAAAAGTACCGGCACCTCCTTCTCCAAAGCAGTAATTACTGTCGGAGTCGACTCTGTGCTCACGGCTTATCAGGGCTATATCTTTTTTTCTTGATGAGACATCCTTTCCCCGTTCCAGGATGACAGGGCGGATACCCAGTTCAATAAGCCTGAGCGCGGCAAAAAGGCCTGCCGGACCTGCTCCCACCACAATGACCTCAAGTTTCCCCGTGACATCCTGCGGAACATAAGGCTGAATTGCCGGAGCCGGCTGGTCGTCTGATGCAAAAACCTCAATTTCGAGGTTTACTATTATATTTCTTTTACGTGCATCGACCGATCTTCTTATTATTCTGAGCTGAGAGATTCCGGACGGGGAAATTCCGGCAACCGAGGCTGCCAGTTTGCGGACCAGCGATTGATCGGCGGCGGTTTCAGGGCTTATATTAAGCCTGACAATCCTTGACATTTAATTTTATTCAAAATGAAACGAGACTACCCAGATTCGCGACTGCATCTTTTCTATGGCATTAAGATACTGCGAATATCCGGGGTATCCCTGATCGTGGACAACTATATCTCTCAGTCCTCTTGATGTCTTAATTTCAATTGACAATTTAAAAAAAGGCAGGTAAAAATCAAGGCCGGCTCCTGCTTCATAGTACAGATCGGATCTTTTTAGTCTAAGATAAATATTTTCGCTTTCCGGATACTCTTTTTTCCCGGCAAGATCATACCTGTAATTGAGTCCTCCTATTACATATGGCCTTACATTGTTAAGCCTGTCGCCCTTAAGCTTCACCAAGAGCGGAAATTCCAGGAATGAGGATTGAAGTCGTTGGACATCTCCTATCTCTTCATATATGGGATCCGTATCGTCTTTAAAATTATAATAATTAACACTTCTTTGTCCGAATGAAACCCCGGGCAAAAAGCGGAGATCTATGTATTTAGCAGGTCTCAGGTTTATCACTGTCTGAATGTTTATTCCCGGATTAAGAATACTCACTTCCGGGAAATAGCCATCCTGGTCCAAATATGTCTGCGACGGAGTGATGTCGAAATCCATTAAATTCATTCCCAGACTAAAGCCGAAATGAAGCGGCTTATCGTCGTACCATGAATCGTTTTTGGGTTTCTGTTTCTGACTGAATGCTTCAATAGAAAACAAGAGGAATAGTCCTGCAAGAATTAAATATAAGGATCCTTTTCTCAACTTTCTGGTTGCAGTGATTTGATTAATCAAATATCCTTCAACCCGTTACCGGCATTCTGGTCGGACCGTTCGCCGGACAGGGACAAGGAGGTACCTTTTTATATAACTTTATTGGAGGAAGATTATTGTTTTCACTTTCTAACGCCGGTATAAATTGAAGCTATTCCGCCGGTCATTCTGGTCTGGCTGATATCCGAAAATCCGGCAGAAGTCATCATGCTTATGAATTTTTCCTTCTCAGCAAACATCATAACTGATTCATTAAGATACTTATATGCCTTCCTGTGTTTTGAAAAAAGCGATCCGATAAAAGGAAGTATGTGGCCGAAATAGATGTTATAAAGATGTTTAAAAATAGTTCCGTCAGGACGGGAGAATTCAAGTACAACGATCATTCCGTTTCTTCTCAGTACCCGTCGCATTTCCGACAGCCCCTTAACAGGGTCAGTGAAATTCCTGACCCCAAAGGCCGCCATTGCAACATCAAAAGTTTCGTCATCAAAACAGATATTTTCCGATTCGCACCTCACAAATTCAATCAGATTATCCAGATTTTTCTTTTCCACCTTTCTTTGCCCTATCTTCAGCATGTTTTCGGAAATATCGATCCCGGTAATTTTTGAGGGGTTAATTCTTGCAGCTTCAATTGCAAGATCGCCGGTACCTGTTGCCACATCCAGAATTTCCGGATTATTAAAGTTCGCTGATATTTCCTTTACCGCTCTCTTCCTCCAGCGTCTGTCGATGCCAAAAGACAGCAGATGATTCAAAAAATCATAGCGCCATGCAATGGAGTCGAACATTCTGCCTATCCCCTCCTTTTCAGTGAGCTCCCTGTCGTGTCTTTCTGTCATTGAATAAATATTGACCGCAAATATAAGTACAAATATTATTTATACTTTTACCAGCAACACTAGCTTAGGAGAACAATGAAAAAGACCATAATGGTAACCGGTGCCACAGCCGGATTCGGCCGCGCCATTGCGGAGAAATTTGCAGAAAACGGATATCGGGTTCTTATCACAGGCCGTAGAAAAGAAAGGCTGCTGGAGCTCGAAAAAGAGCTTACCGCTACAGGTACTGAAGTTCTGTCGCTGAATTTCGATGTCAGAGACATTGCTGCGGTTAAAGCGAACGTAGAAAATCTTCCCTCTGAATGGAAAAACATTGATATCCTGGTTAACAATGCCGGACTTGCCGTCGGACTTTCCCACATTGACGATGGTGACACCGATGACTGGGACCGGATGATCGACACCAACGTGAAGGGACTCCTTTACGTTACCAGGACTGTATCGCCCCTGATGATTGCACATGGCGGCGGGCACATATTCAACATATCATCGATCGCAGGAAAAGAGGTTTACGAGAACGGAAACGTATACTGCGCCTCAAAGCATGCTGTCGATGCACTCTCAAAAGCAATGCGGATCGATCTGCTGAAACATGGCATTAAGGTTACCAACATTGCCCCCGGCATGGCTGAAACGGAATTCTCAATCGTCAGATTCAAGGGCGACAGGGAAAAGGCCGATGCTGTTTACAAGGGAGTCAAGGCACTGACTGCAGAGGATATCGCAGAAGTGATTTATTTCTGCGCGACCCTGCCTGAACATGTATGTATAAATGATCTGACAATCACGCCATCACAACAGGCCAGTGCAGGATATCTCAACAGAAAGGTCTGAAAGGGAAGTGCCTGCCATGAGCCTTGGCACGGACTCAATAATAAATTTTAAAAAACAACAAA
>JAFGXK010000079.1 GCA_016936695.1 Bacteroidales bacterium
GCTGCTTTTCGGGGCAGCTGCCCAGTTCGGGATCTTCGCGACAGTAATTATTGCAACCCTGCTCGGTTTCGATCTCAGGGATGCCGCATCGATCGGGATCATAGGCGCAGCCGACGGACCCACATCGATTCTCGTTTCACAGGTCCTGAAAAGCCAGTACATCGGCCCTATAGCCATTGCCGCCTATTCCTATATGGCACTGGTCCCGATAATTCAGCCGTTTGCTATCAGGCTCTGCACCACCGAAAATGAAAGGAAGATAAGAATGAAGTATAATCCCAAAAGCGTTACACCTCTTACCAGGATCCTCTTCCCTATCGTTGTCACGATCATTGCCGGACTTGTCGCTCCTGCATCGATTGCACTTGTTGGCTTCCTTATGTTCGGCAACCTGATAAGGGAATGCGGAGTGCTCAGGTCGCTTTCGGAATCGGCACAGAAGGAGATGGTAAACCTTATCACCCTTCTGCTGGGCATCACAATTGCTGCAAGCATGAAAGCAGAGTCGTTCGTATCGCTGCAGACCATCCTTATAATGCTGCTTGGACTGGTAGCATTCATTTTTGACACAATAGCCGGAGCCACCTTTGCCAGGTTCCTTAATCTCTTCCTGACGGAGAAAATTAATCCGATGGTTGGAGCCGCAGGTATATCGGCCTTCCCGATGTCGTCACGCGTCATTCAGAAGATGGGCCTTGAAGCTGATCCGCAGAACCATTTGCTGATGCATGCCGCAGGAGCGAATGTCTCGGGACAGATTGCGTCGGTGATTGCCGGCGGCGTGGTTATCAGCCTTGTACCCGGATTAATGTAGGAGGAATATTATGAACACTGATTTAATAAATTCACTGAAGCTTGCCGGCATGGGAATGGCGGCAATTTTCCTGGTCATAATGGTTATCTACCTGTTTGTTCACGTGATACTGAAGCTTACAGGCAAGATCAAGAAAGGATGAAAAGAGCCGGAACAGTATGCGGAGGATGCGTCGACGACATTGAAGAGATATTGAAGGAAGTCAACGGCTGACCTGCAGGGAGTACCGGTAAATAATCCGTCAAAAGTTTCATTTTAGTTTAACAGGCCTGATCATATTCTCCGGAGCGAGGATATGATCGAGTTTTTCCTTCGACAGCAAACCCTTCTCCAGGACCAGGGAATAAACCGACAGGTTAAGCTCCAGGGCCTCCCTGGCGATTGAATTAAGGTCCTGATAATCCAGGTAAGGGACAAGTGCGGTAATTATTCCTATGCTGTTCTGAACCAGTTCGCGGCAGCGCTCTTCATTGGCGGTAATCCCTTCGATGCAGCGGTGGCGCAGGGTATTCATGCCATTTATAAGCATCTCGACCGATTCGAAGATACTGTGCACTATGACCGGTTCGAACACGTTCAGCTCGAGCTGACCGCCTTCGGAAGCTATTGTAACTGTAAGGTCATTACCAATCACCTTAAAAGCTATCTGGTTTACAACCTCGGGGATAACCGGATTTACCTTTCCCGGCATTATTGATGAACCCGGCTGCATCGGAGGCAGGTTGATCTCATTGATCCCTGCCCTGGGTCCCGATGAAAGGAGTCTCAGGTCGTTGCATATCTTTGATAGCTTGATTGCCAGCCGCTTCACTGCCGAAGAGTACATAACAAATGAACCGGTATCCTGGGTTGCCTCCACAAGATTTGATGAAAGCATCAGATTCAGTCCGGATATCTTTCTCAGGTATTTCACGACCAGTTCAGCATATCCCGGTTCGGTGTTGATTCCAGTCCCGATAGCAGTTGCCCCCATATTGATCTCGAGGAAGAGCTTTGCATTCAGGTTTAGCCTTTCAATCTCTTCTTCGAGAGTGACGGCATAGGCTTCAAATTCCTGGCCAAGAGTCATCGGCACCGCGTCCTGAAGCTGTGTTCTTCCCATCTTGATGATATGAGAAAATTCCTTTCCCTTCTTTCTGAACGATGACACCAGCTTTGTTAGCACCATCACAAGGTTCTTGTTTGAGTTGTATAGAGCTATCTTGACAGCCGTCGGATAGGCATCATTTGTCGACTGGGACAGATTCACATGGTTGTTAGGATGGCAGTATTTGTACTCACCCCGCTTGTGACCAAGAATCTTAAGAGCACGGTTTGCAATCACCTCGTTTGCATTCATATTTGTCGACGTGCCTGCTCCCCCCTGTATCATATCGACTACAAAATGATTGTGGTATTTCCCGAATCTGACCTCACGGCAGGCAAGCACAATGGCATCCTTGATTGCAGGGTCAAGAAGTCCGAGCCGGAAGTTAGCTTCGGCCGCCGATTCCTTAACCATGGCAAGTGCCTCGATAAGGGAAGGGAAGAAACTGAGAGTGATCCCGGTGATGTTGAAGTTCTCAACCGCCCTCAGTGTCTGTACACCATAATACGATTCATAGGGCACTTCCCGCTCACCGAGAAGATCGCTTTCCACCCTCGTCTTTCCCGAAACATACTGGGCAGCGGGATTCATCATCCTGGTGTTGGCATTCCGCATCCTCCTTGATACAATACCGGTTATGTTTGAAAGGATCTTAAGTGTGGTGCCTGCATTGAAGCCAAAAAATTCCCTGTTAACATCAAGAAGAATTGTTTTTCTTATCACTCTCGATGATGTGGAATGGACCGAACCCGGATCGAGTATGCCTTCGCCCAGGAAGTCACCCCTGCCGAAAATGGCCAGCCTCACATCAACGTCGTATGAATCTCTCTTGAAAAGCTCCACCTCCCCGTCATATATCAGGAAGATATCCTCTCTCGGACTGTTCTCCCTGAAGAGTATCTCCCCCGCTTCACAGTGTTTTTCGGTGACACTCCGGGAAAGTTCCCCGAGTTCAACTTCGTCGAGGTTTCGGAAAAGTTCAATGTTTTTAAGGAAATCGAGGATGGTGTTTTTCTTGATCATGACGCTGACCTTTATTAGTTATACTTTACCGACCGGTAAGCAAAGATATCCTGATTTTTGAAGCGCTGCAACATTAATTAACTCAGCCTGAAGTTAAATCCCTGCCGGGTCATTAGTGTTGATTTTTTGAGTATCTTTGCAGGAGATTCCTGCTTACTCCTTAAGCAGGGACATTTAGAATTAGTTAACAAATAAAATCACTTATGGGAAGATCTCAGGAAACATTAGGCAAAAAAGAAGTAAGGAAGAAAAAAGAAAAAAAGAGAAAGGATAAGGAAAAGAAGCGTGCGCTAAAAAAAACAGATAGCGGCAAGAGCAGTTTCGACGATATGATTGCCTATGTTGATGAGTTCGGAGTAATATCATCCACTCCTCCCGATCCCACCAGAAAAAAACAGGAAGTGATTGCCGAAGACATTGAGATACAGGTCGTCAGGACCAATCCTGAAGATGCTCCCGATTATCACCGGAAGGGTGTTGTCACGTTCTACAACGATTCAAAAGGCTTTGGATTCATACGCGACCTGGAATCGAACATGAGATTGTTCTTTCATGCAAGCGATGTTCAGGAACCAGTTAAGGAGGACAACATCGTTGCTTTTGAAAAGGGGAAGGGTCCCAAAGGGATAGCTGCCATCAACGTCCGGCTCTTCAAGGAAGAGAAATAACCTTCAACAACCTTTAAGCTGCCTTCATTCCTCATATATTTTATTGTTTTCCTGATAAGGAATATTTGATTATCTTTGCGCCCTTGTTTACAAAAATAAATCGGCCGCTTCCGGAGCCACGAATAAAAATAATTAATGATACAATTTGAAGAAATGGGATTTACTCCCGGCATCCTGAGGTCAATTGAGGAACTCGGATTTACAACTCCTATGCCTGTTCAGGAAAAGGTTATTCCCCTGATGCTGGGAAACGACACTGACATTATTGCCCTTGCACAAACCGGCACAGGGAAAACGGCTGCTTTCGGTCTGCCGCTTGTTCTGGCAACAGATACCGAAAAAACAGCCACGCAGGCTCTTATATTATGTCCTACCAGGGAATTATGCATGCAGATCACAAACGATCTGAACAATTATTCAAAACATACCGGCGGTCTGAGGATCCTTGCGGTATATGGCGGTGCCTCAATTGACAATCAGATAAGGGAACTGAAACGCGGTGTTCATATCATCGTTGCAACACCCGGACGTCTTATCGACCTTATCGGAAGAAGAGCCGCAAAACTTTCGGAAGTCCGGACAGTTATCCTGGATGAAGCCGACGAGATGCTCAACATGGGTTTTCTCGACAGCATAAATGAAATCCTTGAAGAGGTTCCGGGAAACAGAAGGACCCTGCTTTTTTCAGCTACGATGTCGAAGGAGATATCTTCCATTGCCAGAAAATACATGAACGATCCGGTCGAGATACTCATCGGCAGGAAAAACGCTTCTGCTGAAAATATAAGCCACAATTACTACGTGGTTCACGCGAAGGACAAGTACAAGGTGCTGAAGCGTCTTGCCGATTCAGAGCCCGATATATATGCGATAGTTTTCTGCCGTACCCGTAAGGAAACACAGGATGTTGCAGTCAGGCTTATAAACGACGGCTACAATGCGGATGCCCTTCATGGCGACCTTTCACAGTCGCAGCGCGACGCAGTTATGAACAAGTTCAGGTCGCGGACCCTCCGCCTGCTGGTTGCCACCGATGTTGCAGCCCGCGGACTGGATGTTGATGATCTGACTCATGTTATCAATTTCAGCCTGCCCGACGACACTGAAGTATATACCCACAGATGCGGCCGTACAGGCAGGGCCGGTAAAAAGGGAATATCTGTCTCTCTGGTCCATCTCAGGGAAAAGAACAGTCTTCACCGCATAGAAAAACTAGTAAATAAGTCGTTCAATTCGCTGCCTGTTCCAACGGGAAGCGAGATTTGCGGCAAACAGCTATCGAGCTGGGTTGATAAACTCGAGACCGTATCAACAGGTCATAAGGAAATTGAAAAACTGCTCCCCGAAATACAGGCCAGACTCGAAAGCCTCGATAAGGATGAACTGATCAGGCGGGTTGTTTCGCTTGAGTTCGACAGGTTCCTCGACGATTACCGCAATGACGAGGATATTATTGAACCCGTTACCTCAAAGGAAGAGAAATGGAGCAGATCAGGAAAGAAAGGCTCATACAGCCAGATGAATGATAATTACACCAGACTCTTTATTAATTTCGGAAAAGCCGACGAATTTTTCCCCGATCAGCTTATAAGCCTTATCAATTCCAACACAAGGGGTATGAAGGTCCCGATAGGGAAGATCGACCTCTACAGGGATTTCTCATTTTTCGAAGTCGAAGCCGGTTATTCCGACGACCTTATAAAAGCCATGAGAAGTGCCAAATACATGGGTAAAAGGGTTGTGGTGCAGATCGCCCTGGAAAAGAGTGAGGAAAGAGGTGAAAAGGTTTATCCCGGGAAGAAACCGGCCTGGAAAAACGGCAGGACCAACGGTAAGAAAAGCTATAGTAAAAGCCACCGGACCGTTGCTTACTAGAGATTCATAAAGGGCTGCGGAAGCTTGCCCTGTTAAAAACACCCGGCCGGAACAGATCCGGAAAATGTCCGAACATTTTCCGGATTTTTTCTTATTTTGCATTGTCCCTTTAATTGAAATGCAAACCCTGAAAAATCCCCAATCATGAGACTGATCTGGCCTGTCATCTTACCACTCATGCTTCTGTCATGCGCCCGTGAACCGGGCAGTACACGTCTTCAGAACCTGAAGTGCGAGTACCTGGTCAATCCGGAAGGGATTGATACCGGGAAACCCCGGTTCACATGGCAGATGACATCGGATGATCAGGGAGTGGAGCAGACGGCTTATATTATAATTGTAGGGACCGATTCCGCCTCGGTTGCCGGAGGAGAAGGAGATGTATGGGAATCGGGACAAACGGCAGGTTCTACGCTTCCTGTGGTTTATACGGGCCCCTCACTCCTGCCCTTCACAAGATATTACTGGAGCCTTAAGGCCAAGCTGAATGACGGAAGCTGGACGGAACTTCCGGAGCCGGCTTCATTCGAAACCGGATTTATGAACAAGGTAACCTGGAAAGGACACTGGATAACCGACACTTACGATTTTAACCTCAAACCTGCGCCATATTTCAGGAAGGAGTTCAACACAGACAGAAAGATAAAATCCGCCAGGGCATACATAGCTGCGGCCGGGTTATATGAGCTGAGCATCAACGGGGAAAAGGCCGGCAATCACCGGCTCGATCCGATGTACACCCGCTTCGACCGACGGACTCTCTATGTCACTTACGATGTAACCCGGATGCTGAGGCAGGGAGAAAACGCCATCGGGGTTCTACTCGGAAACGGATGGTATAATCATCAGTCGACTGCCGTATGGTATTTCGACAAGGCGCCATGGCGGGCCCGGCCGAAATTCTGCATGGACCTGAGGATCACATACGAAGACGGCAGCGAAGAGGTGATAGGCACCGGCCAGGAGTGGAAGACATCGCTCTCACCCGTCATTTTCAACAGCATCTACACTGCAGAACACTACGATGCCCGTCTTGAACAGCCTGGATGGGACACCCCCGGCTTTGACGATTCAGCCTGGAAAAGTCCGCTCAACACGGGTGCGCCCTCAAACAACATAATCGCACAGGTACTCCATCCCGTGCGCAATGTCGAAATTATACCGGCAGTCAGAATGACCAGATTCAGCAGCAGAAACTACCTGTTCGATTTCGGCCGTAACATATCAGGTGTTACAGAAATCAGGATTAAAGGAGAGACAGGCACCAGTGTCAGGCTCATTCACTCTGAAAGAATTGGCTCCGATGGTCATGCCGACCTGTCGAACATCGATGTTCATTACAGGCCGACTGACGACACTGATCCTTTCCAGACCGACATCATCATTCTGAGCGGGAAGAAAGAGGATGAATTCATGCCCCGGTTCAACTACAAGGGATTCCAGTTTGTGGAAGTTGTATCAGACAGGCCGGTTGAGCTCTCTCAGAATAGCCTGACTGCATACTTTATGCACAGTGATGTTCCTCCAAATGGGAAAATAAACTCGTCGAACAACACCCTCAACCGTACATGGATGGCATCAAATGCATCGTATCTATCCAACCTCTTCGGTTACCCGACCGATTGCCCGCAGAGGGAAAAGAACGGCTGGACAGGCGATGCCCATATAAACATAGAGACCGGCCTGTACAATTTCGATGGTATCACCGTTTATGAGAAATGGCTTGCCGATCACCGCGACGAACAGCTCTCCAACGGAGTTCTTCCGGCTATAATACCTACAAGCGGTTGGGGATATCACTGGGCCAACGGCCCCGACTGGACCAGTACAATTGCCATTATACCGTGGAATATTTATCTCTTCTACGGCGATTCGCGCCTTCTGGAGGATTGTTATGACAACATAAAACGCTATGTTGACCAGATTGACTCGAGGAGTCCGGAAGGGATCACCGACTGGGGTCTCGGCGACTGGGTTCCGGTTAAATCGGTTACACCCAAAGAACTTACCTCAACAGCATATTTTTATGCTGATGCCCTGATCCTGGCGAAAGCTGCAATGCTGTTTGGAAAGGATGACGACGCTGAAAAGTACACCCGGCTTGCAGAAAAGATAAGGAATGCTTTCAACACCAGGTTCCTCGATAAGTCAACAGGCATTTACGGCAAGGGCCTGCAGACTGAGCTCAGCGTTCCGCTGTACTGGGGAATTGTACCGGAAGAATTGATTCCTTCGACTGCAGAAAACCTTGCAAAGAGAGTCATATCCGACAATGAGCACATCGACGTAGGACTGCTTGGTACAAAGACACTTCTTAATGCCCTCAGCTCTACCGGCTATGCTGATCTTGCATATAAGGTCGCCTCACAGGAGGATTTCCCTTCGTGGGGATGGTGGATAGTGAACGGTGCAACAACCTTCTATGAGAACTGGCCTCTCGACGCAAAAAGCGACATCTCGATGAATCACATCATGTTCGGGGAGATAAATGCATGGTACTACAAGGCCCTTGGCGGCATCTTTCCCGATGAGAAGGCACCGGGATTCAAGAACGTGATACTCAAACCCCATTTTGTTGAAGGGCTCGAAAGTTTCGGGGCTGAGCATGACGGACCTTACGGAAAGATTGTTTCCGAATGGAAGAGATCGGAAGACCGTGTCAGTTATCATGTTTCTATCCCGGCAAACAGTACCGCCACTCTGTACCTTAAATCAGATAATGTTGTTACGGGCGGAAAGGATGTGTCCGAAGCGTCGTCGGTGGCAGGTGTGGAAAAAGAAGACGGCGGTGTGAAGATAATGCTGAAATCAGGAGATTACAATTTTGAAGTTCTCTGAAATAATAACTTTTCTTTAATCTGATTAATTCAATATAATTAGCGAAGCCTTCGTGCCTTTGCGTCTTCGTGGCAAAAAATAAAAATGCCGCTAAGGCGCTAAGGCACAAAGAAACATATACATATTAATACAATTATCTGAATAATTCA
>JAFGXK010000080.1 GCA_016936695.1 Bacteroidales bacterium
AGGCTTTGAAGTCCAATGTCCCCGGAATCATGAATAGAGCATGTTTACGGCGATAAAGCCGGAGGCTTTGAAGTCCAATGTCCCCGGTCACATCCGGGGTGGCAGGAGCTTTCTGTGTCAACCCCGGAGAGGGTTGAATAAAGATTATTATGGTTACTGGTTATATGGGAGATAAAGCACATTATCAGTAATTACCCCTATCCAAATAACAATATCTGTTGCAGAAAACACTGTAAGTTTAAAAATTCAGATTAAATTTATCTTTATAAACAAGTTTACCGAACCTGTCCTGACATTATGACGCCGGATATTGCTTATATTCTGAACGGTGGCCACCCCATGAAAATCCTGACAAACCTCAGAGCGGGGAATCTTTCTTTGAGTTACGGGGATTGTAACATCCGTTATGTTCTTGCCGGGCAGAATGAGATCATCAGGATGATATTTTCTGCAGTGCGCGATAAAGAGTGGCTGACAATCAATCCGGTAATCGAAGAGGAGAATATACAAAGCTTTGAAGACTCATTTATAATTAATCTCAGGTGCCGCTACAAATCAGAAGAAATAGATCTGATTGCTTATTATATAATTGAGGGCACAAGAGATAACTCCATTTCGCTGACGATGGAAGCAGAGGCACTCTCGACGTTTGAAAAGAACCGTATCGGTATCTGTGTACTTCACCCGATCGAAGGATGTGCCGGCAGCAATTGCCTTATTGGACATACCGACGGATCGGTTGAACAGTCTGTATTCCCAGCTGATATTAGTCCGGATCAGGTTTTCAGGGATATAAAATCAATGGAATGGGTAATAAAAGGGATTAACTGCAGAATTGATTTTGAAGGAGATATATTTGAAACCGAAGACCAGAGAAACTGGACAGATGCGTCTTATAAAACTTACTCCACCCCTCTTTCAATCCCCTGGCCGGCAACCGTTGAAAAAGGCACTAGAATATTCCAAAAGGTCACGTTCCAGGCTGCCGGTGACTTTGAACCTGTAAATACGCTGAACGATTCAACAGTCATTACAATTTTTCCTGATGAAAAACTAAGGATCCCATCTGTCGGGATCTGCCGGTCAAGCCGTTCGTATCCGCTGACTCCCAATGAAATCAAGTTACTCAGGTCGGCTAAGTTTGACCATTACAGGATCGATCTCCATCTTTGCCAAAGCGGCTGGCAATTCAAGGCTGAAGAGTTTTTTCAGGAAGCACTTGACCTGGGCTACCGGACTGAATTTGCCCTCTTCTTTGATGATAATGTACATCAACAGATAAATAACTTCATTGACTGGTATTCCCGCAGACATGTCCCGGTGGCAAATTTTCTGTTGTATCACCGTTCCTGTCCCTCCACTCCCGATATACTTGCATCTGAAGTTATTCCATTATTAAGAAAAATAAATCCGGATGTTAAAATAGCAACGGGAACCAATGCAAATTTCGCCGAACTTAATCGCAACAGACCCGGAGAAACAGGTAATGATTGTATTTGTTATTCAATTCATCCGCAGGAACATGCTTCCGACAATCTGACTCTTATTGAAAACCTTGAATCGCAGTTCCACTCAGTCAGAAGCGCCAGGAATATTGCCGGTAACAAGAAAATAATAATATCCCCCATAAATATCCAAAGGAGGTTTAATGCCAACACATCCTTCATTGAGCTGCCATGGAAAGGGACGCAAATGCCACCCCAGGTTGACAGCCGTATGATGTCGCTTTTTGGCGCTTCCTGGACAGCTGGAAGCCTTAGATGTCTTTGCCAGGCTGGTGCGGACAGTATTACTTACTACGAGACTGCCGGTGAGAGAGGAATATTCCAGGGGGATACCGATCCATCATGGCCGTTGCAGTTTCCATCAGAAAAAGGTATGATTTTCCCGGTCTTCCATGTGTTCAGATTTCTTCTCAACAATAAGCATTTAAGTCTTGTAAGATGTACAAGCTCAAGGCCCCTTATTGCCGATTGCCTGGCACTTTCGGACGGGAAACAGGGGCATTTACTGCTTGTTAACTATACTGAAAATAAACAGAAAATAAAACTGGAGTGCTGTTCCGGATTGATGAGGCTAAGGTCTCTACGCTCTGAAAGCTATGCTGAAGCTGCAGACGACAACAGATGGACAGGGATTAAAAATGAAAAAATCGTAAAAACACAGGAAACTTTTGAAATTGAGCCCTTTTCCCTGAACTTTATGGAAGGGTGGCTGAAGCATTAAGTTCATAATAATTGTACTACTTTTATTATAAATTAACCTTAAACATTCATGGTACTGGTTCAAAATTACGCTCTGGCGGTGTTTCTTTGCTTCGTCGCAATGGTATGCTGGGGTTCGTGGCAAAACACACAGAACCTTATAGGTAAGGAATGGAGATTTGAGCTCTTTTACTGGGATTACACTATCGGGATATTCCTTTTTGCCCTCCTGATGGCTTTCACATTCGGAAGCTTCGGGAGTCAGGGCCGCAGTTTTATTCCTGACCTGGCACAGGCTGATGCAAAGTATCTGCTTTCATCTGCCCTTGGGGGATTCATCTGGAACATCGGCACCCTGCTCCTGGTAGCCTCAATTTCCATTGCAGGTATGTCGGTGGCATTCCCGGTCGGAGGCGGACTCGGATGGATCCTTGGGATCTTCATTAATTACCTGGGGAAACCTGAAGGAAATCCATGGCTGTTGTTTGGGGGCTCAGCAGTGATTATAATCGCAATACTGCTCAGCATGCAATCGTACAGAAAACTCGCCAGTAATCAGAACAAACCCCCGGCCAAGGGAATAATACTTGCTCTTCTGGCCGGATTCTGCATCGCGTTCTTCTACAGATTTGTTGCATCCTCCCTGGCAACCGATTTTTCACCGGCCGACGACGGGAAAATCAGTTCATACACCGCAGTGGTTTTCTTTTCAATCGGAGCCGTGATAAGTACCATTATAGTAAACCCAATCTTCATGGCAAAACCCGTTGAAGGTAGACCGGTCAGGATTTCGGAATGGACGAAAGGAACATCACGCGCCCACCTGCTTGGATTACTCGGCGGGTCCATATGGTGCCTCGGCAATTCGGTAAGCTTTATGTCGGTCGGCGCAGCAAGCCCTGCAATATCATATGGCCTGAGCAATGCCGCTCCTGTTGTTGCCGCTTTATGGGGAATTTTTATGTGGAAGGAATTCAAAGACGCTCCCCGGGGCACCAACACGCTGCTGACATTCATGTTCGTCTGCTACCTGATAGGACTTGTCATGATCGTCTGGTCAAAATTAGCATGAACTTACAATAAACACTATAATATGATTATCAGAACCATACTAGCATTAAGCCTTCTGGCCCTGAGTTTACCGGCATCCCCCCAGACAGGCCAGTGGAAGGGCCGGTCAGTCGACCTTTCACATGGCAGGCTCAAAGTTTCGGACAACAGCCGATTCCTTGTCTTTGAGGACGGGACACCTTTCTTCTACCTTGGTGACACAGGCTGGGAACTCTTCCACAGACTGAATAAGGAGGACACCGAAAAATATCTCGAGAACCGCCGGTCGAAAGGATTCACTGTGATCCAGGCTGTTGTGCTTGCTGAGATTGACGGCCTGAATATACCAAATATGGAAGGTAACAGGCCACTGATCGACAATGATCCCCTGAAGCCCAATGAAGCTTATTTTGCCCATGTCGACTGGGTTATTAAAAAGGCCGCTGAAAAAGGAATTTTCATTGGCCTTCTGCCGACCTGGGGCGACAAGTGGAATAAAAAATGGGGAATCGGACCTGAAATATTTAATCCTGAAAATGCCAGGACCTGGGGAAAATTCCTGGGCGAACGATACCGCGGTCAAAACAATATAATCTGGATCGTCGGCGGAGACAGGCCTGTTGAAAATGATCTGCATCGGAAGACGGTTGCCGCAATGGCCGAAGGACTGAGAGAAGGCGACGGAGGAGCTCATCTCATAACTTTTCACCCCACAGGCGGTTCAGGATCCTCCAGATATTTTCACAACGAACCCTGGCTCGATTTCAATATGAGGCAGAACGGACACAGCCTGAGCTTCACCGAACGCTATTCATCAACCTGCAAGGATTACAGGCTGGAACCTGCAAAGCCTGTAATCGACGGGGAACCGGTTTATGAGGATCATCCAATCAATTTCAATCCCGATGCCAACAGCCATTCGACAGCCGCCGATGTCCGCCGGCCGCTCTACTGGGATTTGTTTTCAGGTGCTTTCGGACACACATACGGGCATCATTCCGTGTGGCAGATGTGGATACCCTCAAGATCGCCAATCAACAGGCCGCTGATGCCCTGGTATGAAGCAATTGATCAACCCGGAGCCGGACAAATGATGTATGGGAGGCTGCTTATGGAATCAAGACCTTTTCTGTCACGTATACCCGACAGCACAATCATTGTAACCGACAGAATTGTTTCGGCAGTGCCGGGGTCAGGTTCATACAGGTACGTTGCAACCCGCGACCAGGAGGGAACCTATGCAATGATTTATGCACCAATAGGCAGACAATTCTCTGTCCGCATGGATGCAATAAAAGGAAAAGAAGTAAATGCCTGGTGGTTCAACCCGAGAAACGGGGAGGCAACAAGGATAGCGAATTATCCAAATACAGGTACCCGGACTTTCCTCCCACCGACCCCGGGCGAAAATCTCGACTGGATACTGGTACTGGATGATGCATCAAGGAATTATCCTGCACCGGGTTCCCGAAAATAACCCCCATGAGGCTAGGTATATCATCATACACATACACCTGGGCGATCGGAGTTCCGGGATCGTCACCATCTAATCCTCTGAGGGTCTTCGGGCTGCTCGAAAAAGCCATATCAGAAGGGATCAATGTTGTCCAGATTGCGGATAACCTTCCTCTTGAGAATCTTTCAGAAGAAGAAACTGATCTTTTACGTGATTTTGCAGATGCAAAGTGTATAAGCCTTGAAATGGGCGGCAGGGGTCTTATTCCCGGACATGTATTGAAATGCCTGAAGACGGCTGAAGCAATCGGTTCCCCTATCCTAAGAATGGTCATTGATACTAATAATTACGAACCGGAAGTTCCGGAAATAATTGCAATCATACGGGAACTTGAAACAGAATTCAGATCGAGGAAGATCAGACTGGCGATCGAGAACCACGACAGGCTTAAGGCAAGGGAATTCGAGGATATCATTCAATCAGTCGGATCGGAATGGGTGGGAATTTGTCTTGATTCCGTTAATTCAATGGGCGCCGGTGAAGGTTTTGAAACTGTATCTGATATGCTGCTTCCTTATACAATAAACCTTCATATCAAAGACTTTACAATCCGAAGGGTCTCTCATAAAATGGGGATAATAATAGAGGGTGTACCAGCCGGTAAAGGATTGCTGAATATCCGCGATATTTTATCCAGAGCCTCTGAGACAGGTATCTGTAAAAGCGCTATCCTCGAGTTATGGACACCTCCTGAAAAGAGTATTGAAGAAACAATTATCAAGGAAAAAAAATGGGCTGAAGAAAGTCTTCAATATCTCAAATCATTAAAATTATGAAGCCCGTAAACTCAGGACACCTCAAACGAATCCACCTCTCGGTATGCTTTAATAAGAGCTTTTTCACCTTCAGCACCGGGCATTGAGTTCCCGTGTTCCATTCCGACAACATCTCTGTAACCCTTATCATAGATGTATTTAAATACATTTTTGTAATTGATTTCGCCGGTTGTGGGTTCTTTTCTTCCCGGATTATCGCCCACCTGGAAATAGGCAATTTCATTCCACGTCAGCTCGATGTTACGAATCAGGTGCCCTTCGGTTTTCTGCATGTGATAAATATCGTACAGAATTTTGCATGACGGACTGTTCACCGCTTTGCAAATCATATAAGTCTGGTCTGACGTTTGCAAATACAAATCCGGCGAATCTGAAAGCGGCTCCAGCACCATAACAAGACCATGCGGTTCAAGGATCTCGGCTCCGCGGCGTAATACTTCTATAACATTGGCATCCTGGATCCCGATGGGTAATCTGCGTTCAAATGCACCCGGAACCACGGTCATCCATTTGGCATTTACACGTTTGGCTACATCTACTGCCCGACGGCATCCATCCAGAAAAATATCAAGATGCTCTTTTTTACCTGCGGCAAAAGTATTGGCCATGTTTCCTCCTTTATCAACAACAAAAACACCCATGGTCATTCCCAGCTTTTCCAGTGTTTCTCCAATTTTTGTCTGGACTGCAACATCGCGACCCATCAGGCCATTGTCTTCAAACGCAGTAAATCCCTGGTCGGCCATAAACTTCAGCTGGTCAATCAGGTCGTCTCCGGCACTGTTCCTGAACATTCCAAAGTGTGGTGCATAATTTAGTCTGAATTTTTCTGCATTAGATGAAACTGCTTCGGAAACTATAGCTTCCATTATGCTTCCCATGCCCGTTAAAGCAATGCTGCCGGCAACCGTGTTTCTCAAGAAATTCCGTCTTTTCATGATGATATGATTTTATTAATACTTGATATCCAAATTTACTTTTTAAAACTGGTTTTAATACCTGAAATAAGATAAAAGCTATTTCATAATTGCAACCATGTTGGTTATGGTCTTTATAACTTATAACTATTGTGGTATTCGTGTTTGATCCACTCATTGCACATTTCCAGCGCATTCTGCTCAACCCAGGTAACAGC
>JAFGXK010000081.1 GCA_016936695.1 Bacteroidales bacterium
ATGTTGAGGAAGAATGGGGTATCGAATATCCGGGTACAAACAGCGCTGTCTGGAATGCTGGTTTTGCGCTTGTGGCGATGTATTTCGGGGAAGGTGATTTCCTGAAGTCGGTCAATATTGGATACCAGGCTTCCGACTACAGCGATGCCGACTGTTCGGCAGCCAATGTGGCAACAGTCCTGGCAGCGATGCATGGCATGGACATAATCCCGGCGAACCTTCGTGAACCAGTCAGGCACAGGATCAAAGGCGATCATTATGGTTATTCAAAACTTACACCTCCGGTAGATATTACAATAACTGAGCTTGCTGAAAGGACCGCAGCTGTCGGAATTGAAATGTTAAAGTCAAATGGCACGGCGATTAGAAATGACACTTTGTTTATTCCTGTTCAAAGGGAAATTATAACCCAGAAGCCCGAAAGCTTTCATCCAGATGAATTTACTAAATGGTGGAATCCCGAATGGACCCTTTCAAGAGCAGGATTCGGAGCCCCGGGAGGAGGTGTAAGAGGAATAAGGGGCGGTACTTTCCTCGATGGAGATATTCTTTCAACCTATCCCAGGGATGAGGTGCGGGGAGTAAGACTCTCCGCCAACAAGAAGATTAACGGGAACTTAAAGCTTACTTTTGAGGTAGCTGCCGATCCGGGTCGGATCTGGATACTATCTGTTTTTGCTGATCATGACAGGGTGTTCACAACCCTTGTCGATGGAGGAGATCCTATTTACTGGCCCGATATAAAAGCAGATGCTTACCCTCAGCCGCTGGATGAGTATGAAAAAGCTACATCGCTTCGTAAATGGAACAAAATTGAAATTGATCTTTCAAAATACTCTGGCAATGAAGTTACAATCAGGCTGTACCAGGATATACTGGTGCGGAACGGGTTTCCCGGTAATGCATACTGGAAAAATATTAAAATTTCATAATGAGATCAGATAAAATGAACAGGCCAATAAAGCCTTTTTTGCTGATCGGAATATCGGTTTCAACGCTGTTCTCCTACTCATCAGACATGGAACAGGCACCAAATATATTATTAATATTATCTGATGATCATGCTGTAAATGCCATTGGTTGTTACAATAAAAGGCTGTCAGAATATGTAAGAACTCCAAACATTGACAGACTGGCTGAAGATGGTATGATATTTACAAGCGCCTTCTGCACAAATTCTATCTCATCCCCCAGCCGTGCGACAATCATAACCGGGAAATACAGCCATATGAATGGAGTCTATTGCCTTAACCAGGAATTTGACAATACCCAGGCTTCAGTATCTTCAATTTTGAAAAATAACGGCTATCAAACAGCTGTATACGGGAAATGGCATCTTTCATCATTGCCGGCAGGCTTTGATGATTACAGAGTACTTGATGAACAGGGACGTTACCGGGATCCTGAGTATTATGAAATGAACCGGCAGGGAATGGTACAATATGACGGATGGGTGGATGATGTAACTGCTGAAATGACAATGAACTTTATTGACAAGCGGGATAAGGACAAACCATTTTTTGTAATGTGTAATTTCAAATCGGTTCATGATCCATGGGACACAAGACCTCCATACGATACATGCTATCAGAGCACCAGCATTCCTGAGCCTGATAATCTGTGTGACAACTACGTAAACAGGGGAAGAGCCTCAAAGAGAACCACCCTGAAGCTCGAAAGTCTCGATCAGAAAACATTCAGTCACGATTTACTGAAGACTTATGACACCTGTGCACAAAGAAAATTTGTTTATCAGCAATATATTAAGGCATTTCTTAGAGGAGCTAATGTTCTTGACGAGAATGTCGGTAAAATCCTTGACTATATTAAAAATGAGGGACTTGATAAAAATACTGTATTAATTTACACTTCCGATCAGGGCCATTTTCTTGGAGAACATGGGTTCTTCAGTAAACGTTTTATGTATGAAGAATCAATGCAAATGCCACTTATAATCAGATATCCAGGGAAAATTGAACCAGGCAGCAAATGTGATAATCTTGTGGCAAATATTGATTTCGCTCCTACTATCCTCGATTTGGCCGGAGTGCATGTGCCTGAAGAAATGCAGGGGAAAAGCCTGAAAGGATTTCTAACGGGAAATCCACCCGATGAGTGGCGTACCGCGATTTACTACAGATACTGGCAACATCTCCTTCACCGGGATGTTGCAGCACACCTGGGCATCAGAACAAAAGATTACAAATTAATTTATTATTATGGTCAAAATATGGGTCAGACTGATTTTCCGCCCACTGAACCTGAGTGGGAACTCTTTGATCTTCACAATGATCCGGATGAAATGAACAATGTTTATTACAATGCTGAATATTCTGAAATAGCTGACCAACTTAAACAGCAACTAATAGAACTTAAGGTTAGATATGAAGACAATGATTCAGTAAGCTGGTGATTTGATTATCATAGTTATCTTCTAAAAACCGGCAATAAAATGGCAATAAAGAATAATTTGTATACCGGAGCTTTAATTTTAGTGATCTCAATAATCACGTATCTTATTGTTTCTTTAGCATTAACCCTTCATGGAAAGGATTACTATCTGTCTTCCCATTCCTTCATGGGTTGAGTCAAAGATCACCCTCTTACCGTCAGACGTGCATTTCGGATGCAGGTCACAACGCCATTCACCAGTGTATTCAATAGGTTCGTAAAACCTTCCCAGTACAATCGTTCTCCGGGTCGGAACATAAAAAAGATATAGCTCTTGTAATCGATCATGCCAATCTCGATGATGTCACCGGCTGCGGGTGATCTCATCTCAAACGGTGTTTTCATGCAAAGAACATACCTTCCGGCAGGGTCGGTCTGGAGTTTGTCATAGTATCCGAACCAGTAAAAACCTTCTCCCGAAGTAAGTCGCACAGGCTCTGGTATGCATCCCTGCCCATGAAAGGCTGAACTATGTATTTCGCCCCGGCGGCAGCATGCGCATCAATGCACTGATCCCACCATTCCATTACTTTGTCGAGGTTTCCGTCGGCAGGAGGGTTCTGCCCGGTATGGGAACTGAGCATGTAAAGGCCGTTTTTCTCAAGGAGCGCCTTGAATTCCGCGGGATCCAGTCCATAGAATTTGCCGTTTGCGTATCCGGCCGACTCAACAAAGGCGTATCCCATCCTAGCCACTTTCTCAATAGCCCCGGGCATATCTCTACTTATGGAGTCGCGGACCGAATAAAGCTGAAGGCCTATGTTCTTCTTTTTTGGAGGAGCAAATGACAG
>JAFGXK010000082.1 GCA_016936695.1 Bacteroidales bacterium
AAGATAAGCCTTCTTCCCTTTCACAGGATCGGAATGGCAAAATACACTAAATTCGGCATGCCATACAGGATGAATGACACAATACCTCCATCATCACATAGGATGAATGATTTGAAGGAGTTCTTTGAGGTAACTGGTATTAAAGTGAAAGTTGGAGGGTAATTAACCTAGGGTATTTACCCCCCAATCCCCCAGGGGGGCTTAAAAAGGAATACGGATTTAAAGTCCCCTTTGGGGGATTTAGGGGTTGAGCAATCGGGAAAAGTAATTAATCGAACTAAAATTATGATACTTACAGACAGGGTGAAGAGACTGAGAGACCAGAGCCTTAATGCGGTTGAAAAGATAACCGCTGAAAGAGCGCTTCTGATTACTGCATTCTATAAGAGCGATGAAGCGAGGGAAGTTTCAGCCCCGGTGCGCCGGGCCAGGGCTTTTGAGTACCTGCTGAGGAACAAAACCATCTGTATAAGCGAAGGAGAACTTATTGTTGGTGAACGTGGTCCTGAACCCAAAGCTACGCCGACCTACCCCGAAATAAGCCTCCATTCACTGGAAGATCTGGAGACACTTGATTCCAGGAAAAAAGTAAGTTTCAGGGTCGATGAGGAAGTGAAAAGGATTTACCGGGACGAGATAATCCCCTACTGGAAGGGTAAAAGCAACCGCGACAGGATTATGGGACTGATGACCCCTGAATGGCTAAGAGCCTATAATGCCGGGATCTTCACAGAGTTCCAGGAACAACGCGCCCCCGGTCATACAGTACTTGGCGGAAAGATGTTCCGTACCGGTTTCCTGGAGCTTAAGGAAGAAATCAGGGAAAGTCTTTCCTTACTCGATTATCTGAATGATTCCGAAGCTTTCGACAAGGCTGAGGAACTGAAGGCTATGGATATTGCATGTGATGCCATAATCATGTATGCCGGCAGGCATGCCGATGAGCTTGAAAGGCTTGCCGTATCTCATAAGGATATTGGAAGAAAAAATGAACTGTTATCCATGGCTGCCATATGCCGGAGGGTTCCGGCACACGCTCCTGAGACTGTTCATGAAATGCTCCAGCATTACTGGTTCATTCACCTTGGCGTTATAACCGAACTCAATCCATGGGATTCATTCAATCCCGGCAGGCTCGACCAGCACCTTTACCCCGTTTATAAAAAGGAAATGGAGTCCGGGTCCATTACCGATGAAGAGCTTAACGATCTTCTGGGATGTTTCTGGGTAAAATTCAATAATCATCCCTCACCCCCGAAAATGGGTGTCACCGCCAGCGAAAGCAGCACCTACACTGACTTCTGCCTTATAAACCTTGGAGGAGTAAAACCAGATGGTTCGGATGCCGTAAATGAAATGACATACATTCTTCTCGACGTGATCAGGGAAATGAGAATACTTCAGCCCAGTTCGATGGTCCAGATAAGCAGGAAAAGTCCCGACAGATTCATTCACAAGGCCCTTGACATAATAAAAACCGGATTTGGCCAGCCCTCTTGTTTTAATACAGATGCTATTATTCAGGAATTGCTCCGACAGGGTAAAAACATAGTGGATGCCCGTAACGGAGGCGCTTCAGGATGCGTAGAGACAGGTGCCTTCGGGACAGAGGCCTACTGGCTGACCGGTTATTTCAACCTTACAAAGATACTTGAAGTAACCCTTAATAATGGTTTCGATAAGAGAACAGGACTGCAATTGGGACCTGAAACAGGCTTAGCTTCAGGTTTTAAGACTTTTGACGATCTGGTTGAGGCTTTCAGAATTCAGGCGGATTATTTCGCCGGCATTAAGATCAGAGGCAACAACGTGATCGAAAAAACCTTTGCCAGATGGCTTCCTGTGCCTTTCCTTTCACTCCTTGTAGAGGACTGCATTGCAAACGGCAAGGATTACAACGGGGGAGGGGCAAGATACAATACCACCTATATTCAGGGGGTTGGTCTTGGTTCTATTACGGATATCCTAACATCAATAAGGTACAATGTTTATGACAGGAAAATTTTTACCTGGGATGAACTGCAAAAGGCTGTTGATGCCAACTTTGAAGGTTACGACCAGATGAGATACGACCTGATATATAATACCCCTAAGTACGGCAATGATGATGATTATGCCGATCAGCAGGCAGTTACAGTATTTGAGATCTATTATGATGCTGTAAACGAAAAACCATGTTCCAGGGGAGGAGTGCACCGGATAAATATGCTCCCCACTACATCTCACGTCTATTTTGGGAGCGTAACTGGTGCCACGGCCGACGGAAGGAAAGCTTTCACTCCACTGTCGGAAGGGATTTCTCCAAGTCAGGGTGTTGACTGCAACGGCCCAACCTCTGTGATTAAGTCGGCATCAAAGATCGACCACCTGCGTACGGGAGGCACTCTTCTCAACCAGAAGTTCTCCCCCTCGTTTTTTGAGGATGAAGATAGCTACAGCTGCCTTGCATCTCTTATAAGGAGCTACTTCAGCCTCGACGGTCATCATATCCAGTTCAATGTGGTTAATGCCGAAACACTTCGTGAAGCCCAGAAGCATCCTGAATTGTACAGGGACCTTATTGTAAGAGTAGCCGGTTACAGCGATTACTTCAACGATCTGGGGGAGGATCTTCAGAATGAGATCATCCTCCGGACCGAGCACGAATCGGTCTGATTCCGGGAAAGGAATTTCAGAATTCCTTATTTCTTTTTGTCTTTAACTTCGTTGAACATTGCTGTTGCCGTGGCAACAATACCTCCGACATCTGCAAGATTTGCAGGAAGGATAATTGTATTGTTCTGTTTTGCCAGATTGGCAAACCCTGTCAGGTACTGTTCCGCCACCCGGAGGTTTACCGCATTGAGCCCATTTTCCTCAGAAATAGCCATTGCTATGGCCCTCAGTCCGTTAGCCGTAGCAGTAGCAACCTGCTCAATCTCCGAGGCACGTCCTGCCGCCTCATTGATCCTCTTCTGCTTTTCACCTTCTGACCTCAGAATGAACTCCTGTCTGTCTCCGTCGGCAACATTGATCTTTGCCTGTCTGGCTCCTTCCGACTCGGCAATAGTAGCCCTCTTCTCCCTTTCTGCCCTCATCTGCTTTTCCATTGCATCCTTTATGCTCTGGGGAGGAATAATGTTCTTAACCTCGTAGCGGGTGACCTTTACTCCCCATGGTTCGCTTGCCTTGTCGACAGCTTCAACTATAGTGGCATTTATCGATTCGCGTTCCTCGAAGGTGCGGTCGAGTTCCAGCTTCCCGATAACGCTCCTCATTGTGGTCTGGGCTATCTGAATTGAAGCAAAGCGGTAGTTGTCAATTCCGTAAGAGGCTTTCTGGGGATCCAGAACCTGAAGATAGAGGATTCCGTCAACTTCAACGGCAATGTTGTCGCGGGTTATGCATATCTGAGAAGCAACATCAATTGCCTGCTCTTTGAGAGTATGTCTGTACCTGATTTTATCGATGAACGGGATAAGTATCTGGAAACCTGCCGTAAAGGTTGCCCGGTACTTTCCAAGCCTCTCAACAATTATTGCTGTTCTCTGCGGTACAACCTTCACCATCGATGAAATCAGGATGAAGGTCAGTAATATTATCCCAATAAGAATAATTGTAGTGCTGGGATTTGCTGCTGCCAGTGTAAGTAGTAGTGTCATTTTTTATTTTATTTTTTGGGTTCAACAAACAGTTTAAAATTTTCCTTCGACCTTATTATGACAGTCTGGCCTTCTTTTAGGGGTTCTGTCGATTCAGCCTTCCATGATGTACCCTTGAATTCGATCTTACCGGTTTGTCCGGGACCAAAATCCATCGAGGCAACAGCCTCCCTTCCGGTGAATTCATCCTCAACCTCTTTCGATAACTCATCCTTGCTGTAAAAAAAACGCTTTTGTATCATCTTCCTCAGCAGAATGAGCGAAAGTACAGATGTGACGGCAAAGACAATGGCCTGAAGATTTATTCCCGGATTCGCAATCAGGCAAAGAAGTGCGGTGATCCAGGCTCCTACTCCGAAAAAAAAGATAACAAATCCTGGCAGGACCAGTTCCAGAAGGAACAATACAAGTCCGATTATAAACCAGACTAATTCCGGTTTTGAGAAAAAAGATTGCATAGTGTTGGTGTTTTATAAAATGTGTGATTGTTGTTTTCCTGTCAAGTAAAGATATGAAAAATCATAATATAACTACAGATCGGGCCTTGATTAGAAAAAGGTCAGATTTTTTAGTCTTTACCCTCCGGAGATTAATAGAATATCAGATTTTTTTCGTAAATTATTACACAATTTTAAACCTGTGGACAGATGGAAAAATTCTTTGATTATTTCGATGAAAGATACAGGCAATCAGTGCTTAGCAGCCCTGCCTCCGAAGATGGTCCTGTTATCACCATATCCCGTCTTACGGGATGCGACGCCCGCGAAACTGCCAGCCTTATTGTTGAAAAGCTGAATTCCATCCACAATTCGACCTTATGGAAATGGGTCGACAAGGATATTATTTTTTCGATTGCAAAGGAGCTGAATATCGATACGCAACGTGTTGAGAGCTATTATAAAGGCCTTAAGCTTTCGAATCTTTCCGAAATGATTATGGCTTTCTCGGGAGGTTTTGTAAGCGACCTCAGAGTTAAGAAGGCAATCAAGGATGTTGTGCTTTCCATTTGCAAGGAAGGCCATATTGTACTGGTGGGAAGAGGAGGTGTATCCATAGCACATAATGTCAGGGATTCGCTTCATGTAAGGCTGGTGGCTCCTTTTGAATGGAGGGTGGGTAATGTGATGAGGAAAAAGGAAATGAGTAAGGATATCGCTCAGAAGTTTGTCATTGATACAGATGAGAAACGCGATGACCTCATCCGGACCTTCATGGATAAAAAGGTTAAGAACATCGAAAGCCTGTTTGATGTGACTATGAACAGACAGACATTCTCCATACCCGTTATCGCTGATCTTGTGGTTTCAATGTACAGCCGGAAAATGGTGGAGGAGAAAGCGGAAAGGGAAAAGATCAAATCTCTTCTCTAGAACTCGCTCAGTTCACCGACTTTTTTTATGTGGACGGACAGCCTGCTGTCGAGGCTCTTGCTGTAGGCATCCCAGTCAGTTATTGGTCTGCGGGCTGCACCGGTTTCCATTGCCGCTCTTGCCACACAGGTTGCCACACATGATATAAGCCTCGGATCAAGCGGCTTGGGTATGATGTATTCCTTGCCGAATGAAAGGCTTTCAAGGTTATAGGCCTTGAGAACCACATCAGGAACCGGTTCCTTGGCAAGCAGGGCAAGCGCTTTTGCTGCAGCCAGCTTCATTTCCTCATTAATTGTTGTGGCCCTGACATCAAGAGCTCCGCGGAAGATGTACGGAAATCCGAGAACATTGTTTATCTGGTTTGGATAATCCGAGCGCCCGGTTGCAAAGATCAGGTCGTCCCTTACCGACATGGCATCTTCATAGGTGATCTCCGGGTTTGGATTTGCCATGGCAAATACAACAGGGTGATCAGCCATTGAAGCCAGCATCTCTTTCGAAAGCATGTTGGCCGTCGAAAGACCAAGGAAAAGATCGGCTCCCTTTACGGCTTCCTCAAGCGTGTCGATATCCCTGAAGGTGATGAATTCCTGTTTGTATTTATTGAGATCCTTTCTCTTGCTGTTGATTACACCTTTGCTGTCGGCCATCACAATGTTCTCTTTCCTTACTCCAAGCTTCGTGTACACCCTGGTGCAGGATATAGCTGCCGCACCGGCACCGCAGACTACCAGTTTCAGTTCCTCTATCTTCTTGCCCGAAATCTCGAGAGCATTAAGCAGACCGGCACTTGAAATTATTGCTGTCCCGTGCTGATCATCATGAAACACCGGAATGTCAAGCATCGCCTTCAACTTCTCCTCAACTTCAAAGCACTCAGGAGCCTTTATGTCCTCAAGGTTTATGCCTCCGAAAGTAGGCGCAATCCTGGCACAGATCTCAACCAGTTTGCCGGGATCCTTTTCATCTATCTCAATGTCGAACACATCAATATCGGCAAATACCTTGAAAAGAAGTCCCTTCCCCTCCATAACCGGCTTACCGGCCAGAGCCCCGATGTCGCCCAGACCAAGAACGGCCGTACCATTCGAAATCACGGCCACCAGATTCCCTTTTGCAGTATAGGTGTAAGCGTCGTCCGGCGTTTTCTCAATCTCGAGGCAGGGATAGGCTACGCCGGGAGTATATGCCAGACTCAAATCATATTGAGTGCAATAAGGCTTTGTAGGTATTACTTCAACCTTTCCGTGACGTCCCCTGCTATGATAGAGGAGAGCATCTTCCCTTGTGATCTTTGGCATATACTCTGAGTTTTATAGCACGAATTTACATTTTTTAAACTCATCTCTTTTGCATTAACGACAAAATTCAATACTTTCAGCAATCTAATTTTTATTATTACCTCAACCTTAACCTTAACCTCAACCTTAACCTCAACCTCAACCTTAACCTCAACCTTAACCTCAACCTTTAACCCTTTTTCCCATGACCACCGAAAAAATTAACATCTCCAGGATTTCCCCGGTCCTTATGGCTTTCTTCGTGATGAGCTTCGTCGACCTTGTCGGGATAGGCGTCGACCGCGTCAGCAAGGATATGAGCCTGAGTGCCACGGTAGCCCAGCTTATTCCCTCGGCCGCTTTTCTCTGGTTCTTTATACTGTCGGTTCCCGTCGGGGTTATGCAGTCGAGGCTAGGCAAGAAAAACATGCTTAACATAGGGATGGGAGTGACCGCCCTGGGATTGCTTGTCCCTTTCCTTTTTTATACTTTTCCCATGGTTCTGGCAGGATTCGCTCTTCTTGGGATTGGAAATACCATTGTTCAGGTTTCTGCAAATCCGCTTCTGGTGGATGTGGTCCCGGGCAACAGGGCATCAAGCTTTCTGAGCTTCTCCCAATTTGTCAAGGCTGTCGGATCAATGATAGGTGCCCCCTTGGCTGGTTTCTTCGCGTTACAATTCGGTGACTGGAAAATACTCTTCCTCGTATTCGGAATAGTCTCAATATTATCAGTCCTGTGGCTTGGTTCGGCAAAGATTGAAGAAAGAGTGACGGAAGGATACAAAGCTACTTTTACATCTTCATTCAAACTGTTGGGCAACGGCTTTGTGCTTCTGATGGTACTATCAATTTTCCTTGTGGTAGGTGTAGATGTCGGATTCAACTCCAACTCGGGTCAGTTTCTTATAAAAAGATTCGAAATTGACCAGACTGCAGCCGAGTCAGGACGAAGCATCTACTTCCTCGGACGTATGCTGGGAACCTTTGCCGGGGCAATCCTGCTGACCAGGATATCAACAGGTAAATTCTTCATGTGGACATCACTTCTAGGCATAATTTGCCTTACTGCAATAGTTCTTGTTAAATCTTCAGCGATGGCCTGGGTGCTTGTGTTCCTTATTGGTCTGGCTGTTGCCAATATATGGCCCCTCGTCTTCTCGATTGTCATCGGCAGATATCCTGACAAGAGTAACGAAATATCAGGACTGGTAATGATGGCAATATCGGGTGGGGCTGTTATACCGCTGCTGGTTGGCTGGATAAGCGATATCAGCAACATTGCTCTGGGAATGACAATACTCATTGCATGCATGGTGTACCTTTGGCTGGTTTCGGTCTACTGCCTCAAAAAACAGTGATTGTGGAATACATGAAAAAATTCTTTGTATTTTCATCCTAAAACCTGCATATTGCAGGCCTTAGGGATTTAACCGGACACTGGTAAACAACTCAGGTAAATAATACTTTACGAAATAGATAATATTATGAAGAAAGAAAATCTGGGCAGGCGTGATTTCCTTAAGAAAACCACTGCCGCCGCATTTGCTTTTACTATTGTACCGCGACATGTTCTTGGCGGACAGGGATATACTGCACCAAGCAACCAGTTGACCAAGGGAATAATCGGTGTCGGAGGAATGGGCAGGGGACATTTTGAATATGAAGGAACCCGACTTCTTGCAGTATGTGATGTTGATAAGAATCACCTCGATCAGGCCATTGCCCTGGCCGGAGGCAAGATATCAGGCTACAGGGATTTCCGGGAACTGATTGCCCGGCCGGAGATCGATGTCGTTCACATCGCAACACCTCCGCATTGGCACGGCATAATGTCAAAGATGGCAGCTGAAGCCGGCAAGGACATCTGGTGTGAAAAACCAATGACAAGAACCATAGGAGAAGGTATAAAGGTGGTTGAGGCAGTTCAGAAGACAGGCAGGATGTTCCGCCTCAATACCTGGTTCAGGTTCAAGGATCAGTTTTATGGTCTGGGCACCACTGTGAAGCCTCTTAAGAAACTGGTTGACAGCGGAGTACTGGGATGGCCCCTGAAGGTTACAGTAAGCGGAATAACCGGCTATGACTGGAAATTCTACTGGAGCGGTCTTCATAACCTGAAACCGGAACCTGTTCCGCCGGAACTGGATTATGATTTCTGGCTGGGCCCGGCTCCTTTCAAACCCTATAATGCTGAAAGGGTTCATTCGAAGTTCCGCGGTTACTGGGATTATGACGGAGGAGGCCTGGGCGACATGGGTCAGCACTACCTCGATCCCGTGCAGTATCTGCTCGGAAAGGATGATACCGGCCCCGTATCGGTCGAAATAGATGCCCCCCAGCAACACTATGATGCCGTAGGATCGTGGCGCAGAATAACCTATACTTATGCTGACGGGTGCAAGATCATACTCGATGGTGAGAACCGCGACAAGGATGCAGCCTATATCGAAGGACCACATGGGAAAGTATACAAAGGCTTCAGGTCGGATGTAAAGGATATGCAGAAGCTAATCGACTCCCTGCCTGATCCTGAACCACAGATAGCCACTTTCTCCGAATCGGTAACTACAAGGAAAAAGTTTGCTCTGAATGAATCGAACGGTCACAGATCGTGTACGGTGGTAAATCTCGGAATTACTGCCCTGCGTCTTGGGCGGAACCTTAAATTCGATCCGGATAAACAGCAGTTTATTGATGATGACGGAGCTAACAGACTTATTAACCAGCCCATGAGGGGTGAATGGAAAATTTAAACAGGTCGTAAGATGAACCCGCACACCGGGTAATTTTAATTCCCGGACCAGCGGACTCAATCTGATCATTAATATCAAAAAAATCAAAAATGAAAATAAAAACAATCATACTTGCATGCTTAACCCTTCTGATTGTATCGGGAACTGCTTTTTCCCAGGACAGAAGGACTTTGCAGACAAAGGTTGCGGATCTTCTTGCCCGCTTCCCGGCCAACGACCTTGCATACACCGACCAGCTCATGGGCGAAATTCTTACCCTGGGCGATGATGGTTTCAAAATGATCTGTGACCAGATAATTCCTGCCGGCACAGGTGACGATACACGGGCCCGGTTTGCAGTTGAAAGTCTCTCGAGGTTCCTTTCTCAGAAGGGTCAGGAAACGGGCAGAGCCTCATGGGAGAAGTTATGCATCACTTATGCCACTTCGCAAAAGGAAAACGGGGTGAAGGACTTTTTTATGAAGCAGCTCCAGACAGTGGGAGGGGATGCTTCAGTCGAAGCCCTTAAAAGCTATCTTGGAGATAAGGAAATGTGTTATCCTGCCCTGGCAGCTATCCAGGCTGCCGGTGGAACAAAAACTGAGGTGGTTCTTGCCGAAGCCCTCAGAAACAGACAGCTTCCATGTGCTGCAGCCGTAATGAACGCACTGGCTTCAATGAAGTCAAAACTTGCGGTGAACGAATACATAGCCTGGGCTTCCGATATCAATGTGAATACCCGGTCGTCAGCCCTGAATGCCCTGGCTTGCAGCGCCAGCCCTGCAGCTCTTCCTGTACTTATGAAGGAAGCTAAATCGGTGCTTTACAGGTGGGAAGTCAGCGGAGCAACAGCATCCCTTCTTAATTATGCACTTAACGTCGGAAATAACGGCGACCTGAAGACCATGGATAAGATCTGCAAACTGGTGATGGCCAAGAGTAATGATAAACTGAACGTGCAATACAAATCACAGGCTCTGTCAACCTATGCACACTTTCATGGCTTCGATGCATTCAATGTACTGAAAAAGGCCTCAGAGTATTCCGATAAGACTTACAGAAATACTGCATATGAAGCATCACTGGCAATTCCGGGAAAAGAGATCATTGACGCCTGGATATCATATTACCCAAAAGCAAAGACCGATGCACGTCCTGAAATAATTGCAATGCTGGGACGGACAGGCAACGAGTCTGTGCTCCCGATAATTTCAATTGCTCTGATTGATGCTGATTACAGGGTAAGAGCAGAAGCTGTGGCTGCTGTCGCCTCTTTGCGCGGATCGGCTGCAGTCCCGGAACTGATTGAATTTATGAAAAATGCCACCGGACAGACCGATCAGGAAGCTGTTAAGTCAGCCCTGATGTCTGTATCAGGAAACAAGGAAATAGCCCTGCTGAAACCTGTACTGGCCGATGGTTCGTCCATCGCCCGGAAGACAGCTATAGAGCTTATGGCATGGAACAAGGGAAATGAATACTTCAGGGAGGTTCTTCCTTTTGCATCTTCACCTGAGGAACCGGTTCGTACTGCAGCAGTTAAGGCTCTCTCAAGCCTGGCAGGACCCGACAATCAGAATGATCTTATTAATCTTTTGTCATCTGTTCAGGACAAGGCCTACATCGCCGATCTTCAGACAGCGCTTGCAGCAGCTGCAGCTGCCGTAGAGGACCCGTCCATGCGTTCCGATGTAATTCTCAGGGCATTCAAAAATAGTACGGCAAAGGAACGGCTCATTCCCGTGCTAGCCTCAACAGGAGGAAAGGATGCTCTCGACCTGGTTCTCAACGAATTTGAGCTTGGAAACCCGGATATGAGGGATATTTGTTTCAAAACACTTACATCATGGGGTGATTATACTGCTTCATCAGCCCTTTATGAGATAGTTGCTTCGCGCAACAAGACTTTTGAGGATCAGGCTTTCAGGGGATATATCAGACAGGTCAGAACAGCTCCCATCACCGATGAGCAAAAACTTCTGCTTTACAGGAAGATTCTGCCTTTCGCCCTCAGTGCCAACAGAAAAAATGAGATACTGGCACAGCTTGGCAGGCTCAAAACCTATCCGGCATTGTTCCTGGCCGGGACTTTCCTTGATGATCCCGAAACCTCTTCCGCGGCTGCTTCTGCTGCGATGGTCATTGCTCTTCCATCGGCGGAATCAAGTACGGGAATGTATGGTAACATTGTCAGGGAGATACTGACGAAGACTGCACAGAAACTGACCGGTCCCGAAAGCGAATACAATAAGGAAATGGTCATCAAATACCTGGCATCCATGCCAGCTGATGAAGGATTCAAATCAATGTTCAACGGCAAGGATCTGACCGGATGGCAGGGTCTGGTTGAAAATCCCATTGTAAGGTCAAAAATGAGAAGAGTTGACCTTGAAAGGAGGCAGGAAGAGGCTAATGTGATGGTGCCTGCAAACTGGAGTGTCAGGGATGGCTGCATCTGGTTTAACGGTAAAGGAAGCAACCTTTGCTCCGTTCAGGAATACGGCGACTTCGAAATGCTTGTCGACTGGAAAATTACAAAGGACGGCGACAGCGGTATCTATCTCAGGGGAACACCCCAGGTACAGATCTGGGATACCTCCAGAACCGATGTGGGAGCCCAGGTGGGCTCAGGCGGCCTTTACAACAACCAGATACATCCTTCCAAACCTCTTAAGGTAGCTGATAATCCTGTGGGTGAATGGAATACATTCAGGATAGTCATGGTGGGAGAGAAGGTATCCGTCTGGCTGAATGGAGAACTGGTGGTCGATGACGTGATCATGGAAAACTACTGGGACAGGAAAATCCCAATTTTCCCCAAAGGCGCGATTGAACTTCAGGCACACGGGACAGATCTGGCATTCAGGGATATTTATGTAAGGGAAATCAGCGACAAGGAATTTAATCTGACATCTGAAGAAAAAACGGAAGGCTTCGTCTCCCTGTTCAATGGCAGAAACCTCGACAACTGGGTAGGAAATACTCAATCGTACGTGGTCGAGGATGGGATGATAGTTATTAAACCGGAAAACAGCAGCGGGGGAAATCTATACACCGCAAGAGAATTTTCCGACTTTGTCTTCAGGTTTGAATTCATGCTTACCCCCGCAGCCAATAACGGCCTTGGGATAAGGACTCCCCTTGAAGGTGATGCAGCCTATGTCGGCATGGAACTGCAGATTCTCGATAATGATGCCGATGTTTATGCAAAACTGCAGCCATACCAGTATCACGGCTCAGTTTACGGGGTTATCCCTGCCAGGCGCGGCTTCCTGAATCCCCCTGGACAGTGGAACTACCAGGAAGTATATGTCAAGGGAACGCACATCAAAATTACCCTGAACGGAACAGTGATACTCGACGGCGATATTGCAGAAGCCCGCGATAACGGAGCAATGGATCACAATGATCACCCCGGACTGAAGAACACGACGGGACATATTGGTTTCCTCGGACACGGTTCGGTAGTCAAATTCAGAAATATAAGAGTACGGGAACTTTAATTATAAAAATACTTTTCCCATGAAGATCAGAATCCTTATGCCTGTCATTCTGGCAGCCGTTTTAAATGCCTGCTCACAGGCCGGTCCGCCTGAACCTTACGGACCGCTCCCTTCGGAGAGGCAGCTTGCCTGGCATGAACTTGAATATTATATGTTCGTTCATTTCACAGTAAATACCTTTACCGATAAGGAATGGGGTTACGGCGACGAGAAGGAGTCGGTTTTCAATCCTTCGGCCCTTGACTGCCGTCAGTGGGCAAAGACCGCAAGTGAGGCAGGGATGAAAGGTATAATCATCACAGCCAAGCACCACGACGGATTCTGCCTGTGGCCATCGGCTCTGACTGAGCATTCAGTAATGAACTCCCCCTGGAAGGATGGAAAGGGAGATGTACTGAAAGACCTCAGGGAAGCCTGTGATGAATACGGACTACTTATGGGTGTTTATCTTTCGCCATGGGACAGGAACTCTGCCGTGTATGGCACCCCGGAATACCTGGTCTATTACCGGGACCAGCTGAGGGAACTGCTTACAAACTACGGCGATATCTTTGAAGTATGGTTCGATGGCGCCAATGGTGGTGACGGTTATTACGGAGGTGCTCGGGAGACCCGTCGCATCGACAACAGGACATATTACGACTGGCCAAATACCCATAAGATTGTGAGAGATCTCCAGCCCGGTGCAGTCATGTTCAGCGATGCCGGACCCGATGTCAGATGGGTTGGCAATGAACGGGGAATGGGAAGCCTTACCAACTGGTGCCTCCTGAAAAAGGATGAAATGTACCCGGGCGGGGATTTTGCAAGAATCCTAGGTGAAGGACATGAAGACGGAAATTACTGGGTTCCTGCCGAGGTAGATGTGTCAATCCGCCGCGGCTGGTTCTATCACGAATCACAGGATTCAATGGTAAGAAGTCCTGAGAACCTTATGGAACTTTATTATTCATCCGTGGGGCGCAACAGCAACCTTCTTCTAAATGTTCCCCCTGACAGGAGAGGCCTGCTGCACGAAAATGACGTTGCCTCCCTTTTGGGATTCAGGGAACTGCTGGCGAAAGAATTTGCCAGTGAACTTGCCGCCGGGAAAAAGGCCACCTCAGATGTGTCAAGGGGTAAGGGCTATAAAGCAGGCAACGTGAACGACGGAGATCCCACCACCTACTGGGCCACCCCCGATGAGGTGACAACCGGCAATGTTGTTATCGATTTAGGAACGGAAACAGAGGTGAACAGGATACTGATCCAGGAGTATATAAGGCTCGGACAACGTGTTCAGGAGTTCAGAGTGGAAGCCTTTGCTGACGGATCGTGGCAGACACTGATCGACGGAACTACAATCGGCCATAAGGTAATCCGGAAATTCCCAGTTGTGAGTACATCAAAGATCAGAGTGACAATATTAAAATCAAAGGCAACTCCTTTGATCTCGAATATTGAACTCTACAGGGCCCCAGGAGAATAAGGGAAATTAATCAGAGAGGTTGCTTTTAATTCCGGGGATCAGCTCTTCCGGACTGACTTTACTATTTTGAGGGTTTCTGCGACCTTTGCAGCCATCCCATCCCAGTCTTTTTTCTGGATTAACTCTTTGGTGATCAGGTTTGAGCCTATACCTACACAAGAAGCTCCTGCGTCAAACCACTCTTTAAGGTTTTCAAAAGTCGGCGCCACACCTCCGGTCGGCATGAGGTTCGACCACGGACAAGGCCCCTTTACTGCTTTTATAAAGTCTGGCCCGCCTACCGACATGCCGGGAAATATTTTTATGAATTCTGCTCCGAGCTCTTCGGCATAATTCACTTCCGACATCGATCCGCAACCTGGAATCCAGAGGATTTTCCTCCTGTTGCATACCTTCGACATTTCAGGGTTGAGAAGGGGTGAAACAATAAAATTGGCCCCCAGCTGAATATACAGCGATGCAGTACCTGCGTCAACAACCGAACCAACTCCCAGCATCATCCCGGGCAATTCCTTAATTGCCCATTTATTGAGATCGCTGAAAAGCTCGTGGGCAAAGTCGCCCCGGTTGGTGAATTCAAATATGTTGATTCCCCCTTTGTAACAAGCGGTTATCACATTCCTGCATATTTCGGGATCCTTCTGATAAAAAACCGGAATGATACCAGTTTCCTGCATCCTTATTATTACTTCAATCCTGCTGAATTTTGCCATGGTATTATAAATGTATCTACAAATGTACCAAAAAATACATACCCGCAATCCGACATAAGGCGCAAGACGCAAGACGCAAGACGCAAGGCTCGTCCCTTCATGCTCTCTCCATTTCATGCACGAATACTCGGGTTTTTTTTAACCACGGAGTCACACGGAGTAATCCACGGATTAACAGGGAGTTACATGTTTTTCAAATTTTTAATAACCTCCTGCCTCACGCCTCCTGCCTCACGCCTCCTGACTCATGCCTCACTCCTTGCGCCTCCTCCCCCTTCTCCCTTTCTCCCCCTCTCTTTTTCTTTTCTTATTAATTCTCTATCTTAGCTGATCATTTTTCAAAGATGGCCCTGAACTATATCTGGATCGCATTCTTCCTTATCGGTTTCATCGTTGCTCTCGGTCAGCTGATATTTTCCGGCAATACAGCGATATTCAACGACATGATCAATTCCACCTTTGCCAGCGCGAAGACGGGTTTCGAGATATCGCTTGGCCTTACCGGCGCCCTTACCCTGTGGATGGGTCTGATGAAGGTGGGTGAGAAAGGCGGTGTAGTCGGTATGCTTGGAAGACTCTTCGGTCCGTTCTTCGAAAAATTGTTTCCGGAACTTCCCAAAGGCCATCCTGCATACGGATCCATGATCCTGAACTTTTCCGCAAATATGCTTGGGCTCGATAATGCCGCCACACCAATGGGACTTAAGGCAATGAAGGAGATCCAGAATTCAAATCAAAAAAAGGATACTGCTTCGAACGCACAGATCATGTTCCTGGTCCTCAATGCCTCCGGACTGACAATAATCCCTGTAAGCATTATGGTTTACAGGACCCAGCTTGGTGCGGCCAACCCTGCTGATATTTTCATACCGATACTGATTTCCACCTATGTGGCAACTCTTGTGGCTATGATAAGTGTAGCCGTTGTTCAGAAAATAAACCTCTTTGATAAGGTTATAATGGCTTATATGGGAGGCCTGACAGCAATAATTGCCGGGATAATCTATTACTTCAGCACTCTGCCCAGGGAACAGATAGCCAATGTGTCGACCTTTGCGGCAAATTTCATTCTATTTGCCATAATAATTGTGTTCATTATCCTTGCCATGGTAAAAAAGGTTAACGTTTATGACGCTTTTATTGAAGGGGCGAAGGAAGGGTTCGGGGTGGCGATCAAAATAATACCATTCCTGGTGGCTATCCTGGTGGCTATCGGGATATTCAGGGCTTCCGGCGCCATGGATTTCATAATCAAAGGCTTTGAGCATTTCTTTGCCTGGCTGGGTTTCGATACCCGCTTTACAGGAGCGCTTCCCGTAGCATTCATGAAGCCTCTTAGCGGAAGCGGTGCAAGAGGTCTTATGATCGACGCCATGACAACATACGGCGCCGATTCATTTTTGGGCCGGCTTTCATGCACCCTCCAGGGAGCAACTGATACAACCTTCTATATTATAGCAGTTTATTTCGGTTCGGTGGGAGTGAAGAATACCCGTCATGCCGTTGGCTGCAGCCTGCTGGCTGATCTTGCGGGTGCTGTGACTGCAATACTTATTGCTTATCTGTTCTTTGGATAAAAACGGATTAAGAACCGGTTCAAAGGGAGAAGACCATGACCATTTGATACTTAACCTAAATATATTTGTATGAAAATGAATCTCATCCTTTCGTTATTTTTTGTTTTTTTAATTTCCTGTAATCAGTCGCCTCAATCCGTGACCGGATTGCACGAGTCAGAAATTCAGTTCATTGATTCAGCTGAACTGACCAATGATTTTTACGACAATACCGAAACTTTCACCCTGTCTCTTCTTGAACTTACAGTCGGAGGGGAGATTGCCAATCCTGGGAAAGTCGATTTCTCATCTCTTTCCAGACATTCTGTGATCGTAAAGGAAACGCTTTTGGATCCCGAGGGAGGCGACAGATTCGTGGGAGCATACAGGTTCGACGGGTATTCCCTCTTCGATATCCTTAAAGACATTAAAGTTCAGAAAGCAAATTCTGAGGAATTCAACTCAGT
>JAFGXK010000083.1 GCA_016936695.1 Bacteroidales bacterium
GTGACTCATCGGCCTGTCGTGGAATGATGAGATCTTCTGGTGTGCACCCTTGTTGGCAACTGCAATGGCAGAAATGTACTGCAGCTCGGAACAGGTCCTTACACAGCGCTGGCACCTGATGCACTTGCTGTCATCCTTAATGAAGGAAGGGGATGACCGGTCAATCGTGTAGGAATGATCTTCCACGAGATCAAGGAAAACATTGTCGCCGAAGGCAAACTCATTGGCCAGGGCCTGAAGTTCGCACTTGGTGTTCTTATAGCATTTTGTGCAGTCGGACCTGTGCTCGGAAAGGAGAAGTTCGACAATATGTCTCCGGGCATTTCTAACCTTCAGTGTATTGGTATTTATTTCCATGCCCTCTGAAACCGGTGTTGCGCACGAAGCGACAAGAGTCCTTGCTCCTTTTTGTTCCACCACGCACACACGGCAATTACCGGCGACACACAGGTCGGGATGGTTGCACAACGTGGGTATGTTAATCTTTAATGATTTCGCAGCTTCGAGAACTGTTGTTCCGGCCGGTACTGAAACCTTTTGTTCGTTTATAGTCAGATTTATCATATTTTTCTGATTTTCAATGTGAATTAATAGATGATCTCTTCCCTGAAGTTTTCAACGATAGTCCGGAATGCATTTCCGACCGACTGGCCAAGACCGCATTTTGATGCGATCTTCATAGTATCTGCCAGTTTAACCAGCTCATTCAGATATGTTGATTTCGCTTCTCCCTTTTTAACCTTCTCAACACCCTTGAGGAGCTGCTGACAGCCAACCCTGCATGGAGTACACTGTCCACACGACTCCTCAGTAAAGAAATCAAGGTAATTATGAAGAACATTGTACATCGACCTCGAGCTGTTGAAAAGCTTCATCGATCCACCGGTGGGAACTCCCTCAAAGCCGATGATCGTCTCAGCAAACTTCTTCCTAGGGACACAGAAACCCGAAGCCCCGCCAACCTGGACAGCTTTTGTATCACCATCACCAAACTCATCCACAAACTGCTGGACAGTCATTCCCAGTTCAAGTTCAAAAATGCCAGGAGTTGGAGTGTCACCTGATATTGAAAAGACCTTTGACCCCCTTGAATCCTTGGTTCCCAGCTTGAAATATGATTCGGCTCCGTCTTTGATGATCATCATCACGGTTACCAGGGTTTCGACATTATTAATGGAAGTGGGTTTGTAAAAGACACCTGATGAGGTTGGATAAGGAGGCTTGTTCCTGGGTTCACCCCTGAAACCCTCAATCGATTCAAACAGCGCACTCTCCTCACCGCATATATATGCTCCGCTGCCGAGCCGGTACTGTATCCTGAAGTCGTAGCCTATCTCATCAATCATCTTATGGAAATCATCAAGCTCCTTCATGAGTTTCGGGAGAAGGAACTTGTACTCTCCCCTCAGATAAACATATCCTTCCTTCGCTCCTATGGTCCTGCCAGCTATCGCCATACCTCCATAAACCTTGTAGGCAACCCTGTCGAGTATCTCCCTGTCCTTGAAAGTCCCGGGTTCTCCCTCATCGGCGTTGCATACTATGTATTTTTCGGGCCCTTTTTCGTCAGCAGTAAACTTCCACTTAAGACCGGTAGGAAATCCCGCTCCGCCGCGTCCTTTAAGACCTGAATCAAGAACCTGCTGAATCACCTCATCTTTCGACATATTGAAAGCCTTCGTAAGAACCTCCTTCGGATCAACATTCTCGAATATCAGCCCTACTTTATTTAAAACTTTATTTTCCATAATACAGCAGATTATTTTGTTTCCATGTAACTTTTAAGTATTTCCACAACCTTTTCCGGAGTAAGCTCCGTATAGGGAATTTCATTTATCAGTATTGCCGGCGCCTTGTGACACCATCCTATGCAGTTGGTCTCCAGAAGGCTGAACATCCTGTCGGGGGTCGTCTCTCCTGCCTTGATCTTCAGCATATCTTCAATTACCTGCATTATCTCTCCTTTTCCCTTCATTGAACAAGTGATTGTCTTACAAACCCTTATCACGTATTTTCCCCGTACCTGCGTATCGAGAAAAGTGTAAAACGAAGCTGTCCCATATACTTCTGCTGCTGATATGTCAAGTGTCTTTGCTACCTCGACCATCACTTCATCAGACAGATAGTTGTGTTTCTCCACTATACCCTGAAGAATGGGCATGAGACTGCTTCTTCCGGTTCCATACTTAAGGGACAAATCCTTTACAAGATATTCAACTTCATACATACTTAATTGATTTTTAAATAATTACTAGTATTTTTATCTGTCACAAGTTTTGAATTCTTAGTTCTGTTAAATTAATAACAATAATTCCGAATTAACTAAAACACATATCATAATTTTTCATAAACTATGTTAATAACCTATTGACCAACATGTCATAAAACCTTTTTAAATTTTATATATGCCTCATTTACTGTATTTTATAACCACTATCTCCGGAGTGTGGTAGTGTGAAAAAAATAACAATCCTTTTTCATTATTTTAAATTCTTGATATGCTGCTGTTGTAAGAATAATGTTTTTTAAAATAATTGAATGCACCTTTATAATATAAACCACCAACTACGATTTAATTCCGGACCAATCACCAAATTATTAAATTTGCTTCCTTAAATCCGGCAGCGTTATCGCATATTCATAAATCCATTATAGAAACAACTACATTAAATCACTATGAAGAAACCTATTTTACTTTTAGTATGCCTGGGACTGTTAAGTTCCCTCTCCTTTGCCCAGAGAAATAAAACAAGTAAAGCCGAAACGAAAAATGAAACAGAGGGATTTGTTTTCACGACTGTTGTGGACCTCAAAGCCACTCCGGTAAAAAACCAGGCCAGCACAGGTACCTGCTGGTGTTTCGCAACCACTTCATTTATCGAATCGGAACTTCTCAGGATGGGAAAGGGAGAATATGATCTTTCAGAAATGTTCATTGTAAGGAACAACTACACCGACAGGCTCAAGGACAATTACCTCAGACAGGGTAAAGGCAACCTCGGACCGGGAAGTCTTTCGCACGACTGGATGAAGCAGTTCTCCGAAGAAGGAATTGTACCCGAAGAAGTGTACAGCGGACTAAACTATGGCTCTCCCACCCATAACCATAGTGAGCTGCAGTCATTTATTAATGCAGTGGCTGCCGTTCCCGTCCAGAGGAGAAAAGAGAGTGACCAGTATCAGCAGATTGTAAACTCAGTTCTCGATATATATCTTGGGAAAGTCCCTGAAACATTCACTTACAAGGGAGTCACTTATACTCCCCGTTCCTTTGCTGAAAGCCTCGGAATAAATCCGGCTGATTACGTTGAGATTACCTCCTACAGTCACTTCCCCTTCTACACGCAGGGATTGCTTGAAGTACCCGACAACTGGACTATGGGAAGATTCTACAACGTTCCCCTCGATGAGCTGATTGAGATAATGGATTATTCACTAAATAACGGATACACTGTTAACTGGGACGGAGATGTGAGTGAAAGAAATTTCTCCCATACAAACGGAGTGGCTTTATTACCCGAAATACAGAAAGCTGAAGATATGTCGGCAACCGACAGGGCCAGGCTTGAAAGAATGGCTCAGGGCGGATCTCAAATGAGTATTCCGGAACCTCCGAAGCCCGGACCGGAAGCCAGTGTAAGCCAGGAGTACCGTCAGGAAGGCTATGAGAGCTTCGTAACCACCGACGACCATCTTATGCACCTTACAGGAATTGTCAGGGACCAGAACGGAGTAAAGTATTATAAGACAAAAAACTCGTGGGGAACAGAAAGGAATGCTTTCGGCGGATACCTTAACATGTCGGAAAGCTTTGTTAGGGCAAAAACCATGTTTATAATGGTTCATAAGGATGCTATCCCTCCGGCCATAAAAACGAAGCTCGGACTGACGGCTTTCGGCCAGCAGCTTTGATCTGTCATCAAATAATTATATTTTTGCTGCCGTCACATATTAACGGCAAAAAATCTCTATTATGAACAAGGAAGTGCACTTAAGAGCGGCGGACAATATCCGTATTCTTTCCATGTCGATGGTTGAAAAAGCCCGCTCGGGTCATCCCGGCGGCGCTATGGGAGGAGCTGATTTCATTCATATACTCTTTTCCGAATTTCTGAACTTTGATCCCGATGATCCCCGTTGGATCAACCGCGACAGGTTTTTTCTCGATCCAGGTCACATGTCGCCAATGCTCTACTCTGTTCTTTCTCTTACAGGACACTTCACACCTGATGACCTCAAGGGTTTCAGGCAATGGGGCAGCCCCACTCCCGGGCATCCCGAACTTGATCTTGCACGCGGAATAGAAAATACATCAGGCCCGCTCGGACAGGGACATACAATGGCTGTTGGCGCCGCAATTGCAGAAAGGTTTCTTGCAGCCCGCTTCGGAGAACTATTTGCCCACAAAACATTTACCTTCATTTCCGACGGCGGTATTCAGGAGGAGATTTCACAGGGGGCAGGCAGACTTGCCGGTTTCCTTGGCCTTAACAACCTCGTGATGTTCTACGATTCAAATGACATCCAGCTTTCAACCGAAACAAAAGCGGTTACAACCGAGGACACCGCACTGAAATACACCGCGTGGGGCTGGAAGGTCATAACAATCACCGGAAATGATCAGGACCAGATCAGAAAAGCCCTGAAAGAAGCAGTCGGTGAAAAGGAAAAGCCGGTTATCATAATCGGGAAAACGACTATGGGCTTAGGTCTCCTCGACAATGACGGGAATAGTTTTGAAAGAAAAACATCCACTCATGGGATGCCTGTGAGTGAGGCAGGAGGTTCATTCGACAAATCACTTGTTAACCTTGGCGGTGATCCGGCAGATCCGTTCAGAGTCTTCGACGACGTAAAAGGCCTTTACGATCAGATCCTGAAAGAAAAGAAAAAGGCTGCCGCCGAATGGAAGAGGCTTAAAGAGCTTTGGGCATCAGAAAATCCTGAGCTTGACAGGAAGCTCAATCTATTCTACTCAGGCAATATACCTGAAATTGATTTCAGCGCCATTGCCCAGAAGGAAAATTCAGCTACAAGGGCCGCTTCTTCCGCCGTCCTTGCTGTTCTGGCTTCCTTAATCGAAAACATGATAGTCGCTTCGGCCGACCTGTCCAATTCCGATAAGACCGACGGCTTCCTCAAAAAGACAAAGGCATTCTCAAAAGGCGATTTCTCCGGAGCATTCCTCCAGGCGGGCGTGGCAGAACTCACCATGGCTGCAGTTATGAACGGCATGGCACTCCACGGAGGCGTAATACCTGCCTGCGGAACCTTCTTCGTCTTCTCAGACTATATGAAACCAGCCGTAAGGCTTGCCTGCCTTATGGAACTGCCAGTGAAATACATCTGGACCCATGATGCATTCCGCGTTGGCGAAGACGGGCCCACACATCAGCCGGTGGAACAGGAGGCACAGATCAGACTCATGGAACAGATGAAAAATCACAGCGGCTCCAACAGCATGATCGTTCTGAGACCTGCCGATTCAGCCGAAACAACAGTCTCGTGGAAACTTGCACTGGAAAACAAGACCTCACCAACCGCCCTGCTGCTTTCGCGCCAGAACATTGCCGACCTTCCGGCTTCAGGCGCTTCGAGATATGAAGATGCTCTTAAAACGGCCAGGGGGGCTTACATTGTTGCTGATTGTCAGGGAACTCCCGACGTGATACTTCTGGCCAGCGGATCGGAAGTCGCCACCCTGACTGGCGGAGCCGAACTCCTCAGGAAAGAAGGCATTAAAATAAGGATAGTGTCAGCTCCTTCCGAAGGTTTGTTCAGAAATCAACCGATGGAATACCAGCTTACCGTTATTCCCGTCGGCGTGCCTGTATTCGGCCTTACCGCCGGATTACCGGTAACACTTCAGGGTCTCGCGGGTCCCCTGGGCAAAGTGTTTGGAGTTCCTGGCTTCGGATATTCAGCTCCCTACAAGGTACTAGATGAGAAATTCGGATTCACCTCCGAAAATGTATACAGGCAGGTAAAAGAATACCTTGCCTCTCCAGAATAGAAACCAGGTCAGGGTCTGCTCTACCGGACCTGATATAGTTATGGTGCTGAAGACTATGAAGCGCTGAAATAATTTTTGACCGGAACCGATAAAAAGTATACTTTTATAAGGGTAAACTGACATTTCAGTTGTTATAACAATGTTATAACATAAATTTGGCATTACCATGAAGGCTGTTTGAAAATAATTTTGAAGTTTCTTCGCTTTTTAGTTATTCGGGATTGATTTACAACCTTTTATTAACTTTCAATATGAAAAGGATCTATCTGGTTATTCTCCTCATGGTAAGTCTGACAGCAACCCTGTCAGCCCAGGTTGACTCGCTCGACGCTAACTTTGCAGTCAGTGACACCCAGGATGTAAAGGTCACTCTCTTTGATACAGATGACCTGCTCGAGATATCCCTGAAATTTGACATTAAAACATATAAAAGGTATAAATCAGATACTCTTTATCTGCCTGCGGTCCTTACTTATCACCTGAGCGAAACAGACTCGGTGGTCAAGAACTTAAAGGTCAGGGCACGCGGTAATATACGCCGGACAGCAATCTGCGATTTTCCTCCCATGATGCTTAATTTCAAGGTGACGGATTCAGTTGATTCGGAATTTTCAGGGATAAACAAACTCAAGATTGTACCCTATTGCAAGTCCGGCTTCGAACAATACATACTGAAGGAATACCTTGCCTACAAGCTTTTCAATGTTGTAACCGATCACAGTCTGAAAGTAAGGCTGTTCAGGATTACTTACCTGAACACAGAAAAGGAAAAGAAACCCCTTACCCAGTACGGTTTTGCTATAGAGCCTGTAGAAGTATTTGAACGAAGGACATCAACAGTGGAGGTTGAAAGGAAAATGACTCAGAGAGAGATCAGACAGGATATGCTCGACCGGGTAGCCGTTTTTAACTACATGATAGGTAACACCGACTGGTCGGTTCCTATCCACCATAATGTCATCCTCCTTCAGGAAAGGGAAAACCCGCGGCCAAATGACAATCTCATTGTGGCATATGATTTTGATTATTCAGGTTTGGTAAACGCCAATTACGCTGTTCCCTTTACCGACCTTCCCATCGAACATGTCAGGCAACGTTTGTATATGGCAGTTTGCCGGAGCGAAGACCGGTTTATCGAAATATTGAACGAGTTTGCTGAAAAAAAGGATGAGTTCTACAGTGTGGTCAGCTCATACCCATATCTGCCTGAAAAAACAAAAGTGGGTATAATAAGGTATCTCGACGAATTCTTCAACGGAATAGACAAGCGGAATAGCCTCGCCAAAAGACTTCGTAACGATTGTCTGTGGTTCGAAAGCCAGTCGAACCTGAGGGTTAAATAGAAAGTTTGCTTACCTTTGCCCCTTAATTTTTTCAGCTTATGAAGTATGACATCCAACCCGGGGTGAAGGGATTGATTTTTGACCTCGACGGAACTCTTGCCGATACAATGCCCTATCATTTTCAAGGATGGCAGGTGGCTTGCAAAAAATATGGAGCCAGAATCGATACCGCATTTCTCCGGCTGCACACCGGAAGTCCGGGATGGCTGATTGCAACGGAGATTATTAAGAACAGCGGACTGGAGGGAAAGGTTTCAGTCGAACAGATAGTCAATGAAAAGCTTGACCAGTTCTTCAGGGTCCAGCATAATGTAAAGGAAATCGTACCAGTTGCTGATATTGTGAGAAAATATCATGGCAAAATTCCAATGGCTGTTGGAACCGGCGGTCACAGGGAAGCGGTTGAGAGAACCCTTACTATAACCGGCCTCAGGAAATATTTCGATATCATAATAACGGCCAACGATGTAGGCAACTTCAAGCCTCACCCCGAGACCTTCCTCAAATGTGCGGAAATGATGAAGGTTGAACCAGCTGATGTTGAAGTATTCGAAGATGGTGATCTTGGACTTGAGGCTGCCCGGATGGCCGGGATGATAGCTACCGATGTGCGTGCGTGGTATGATTCAAACTGGTGATGACTGAGATAATTCTGACCGAGGACGGCTCCCACACTCTTTTTGTCCCTGAACTTTCAGAACATTATCACTCAATCCATGGAGCTGTTCAGGAATCACAATTCATCTTTATCAACAACTGCCTAAAGCATACAAATTTAAATCCTGTCAGTATTTTCGAGGTTGGTTTCGGAACCGGACTGAATGCCTACCTGACCGCTATAGAAGCATCGTCAGCGAACAGGAAAATTTACTACACCTCTATTGAAAAATATCCTCTCTCATCTGAAATAACAGGAAGACTTAACTATTCCGGGTTATTTCCCGGTGCAGAAGCCCGATTATTCAGCCTTATTCATTCCTGTCCATGGAACACCCCGGTCGAAATTACCAGAACATTTACCCTCACCAAGATTGAAGGTGATCTGACAAAAATAGCCCCTGAAGGACGCTATGACCTGATATATTTCGATGCCTTCGGTCCGGAAAAACAGCCGGAAATGTGGACCGGCGAGGTATTTGAGAAAATTGCCGCTATAACCGATACCGGAGGCGTTTTTGTAACGTACTCGGCAAAGGGAAGCGTTCAGAGGTCGCTGAAAAAAGCCGGTTTCGTTGTATCTCTCCTGCCAGGCCCTCCCGGGAAAAGGCAGATCATCCGTGCGGTAAAAATTTGAAAAATTATATTATCCGGTCTTTTTTCCTGAGGCCAAAGTATTATCTTTGCCAAAATTTATAAATTAAAATCGATATCAAATGAAAATCAAGGGATTAATTGTTCTTACAAGTGTCGTTGCCCTCATGCTTGGCTCATGTGCAAAGCAGTCAATATCAAATGCCAAAATAAAAACCAGTGAGGACTCGCTTTCATATGCCTTCGGGATCATCAATTTCAATGCTCTGCAGGCTGATTCGCTCCAGTTGAATCCAAAAATTGTGGCCAAAGCAATGTTTGACGGCGAAAATGGAAAGCCTGAAATGACCGATGAAATTGCAAGGGGCGTCATTATGTCGTATGTAACCGGCCGTCAGGCTGAGATGGCAGAAAGACAGGCTGAACAGGACAAAATTCAATACAAGGACTATATAGCCGAGAACGAGGCATTCCTGGCAAAAAACAAGGAAAAAGCAGGCGTCACAGTTACACCGAGCGGACTTCAGTATGAGGTTATCACAATGGGAACCGGAAACAAGCCGACAATCAACAGTACAGTTAAAGTGCATTATGTCGGAACTCTTATGGACGGTACAGAATTTGACTCTTCAGTAGATGGCGAACCGGCTCAGTTCCCTCTGGCAGGCGTTATTTCTGGCTGGACAGAGGCTCTTCAGCTTATGCCCGAAGGCTCAAAATTCAGGATTTTCCTTCCTCAGGACCTGGCCTACGGTTCAAATCCTCCCCCCGGAGGAGTCATTAAGCCTTTCTCAACTCTTATTTTCGAAGTTGAACTTCTTGACATAGTTCAATAGTATGAGGACAGCAGAAATCAATACACCAAAAGGCATCATGAAGGTAAGCTTCTATGAGGATGATGCCCCCGGTACCGTAGAGAACTTTGTTAAACTTGCAGGAGAAGGATTCTATGACGGACTTGCTTTTCACAGGGTCATCCCCGACTTTGTCATCCAGGGCGGTTGCCCCTTCTCAAAGGACATGAGCGATCCCAGGGTAGGAACCGGCGGTCCAGGATACAAGATCCCCTGCGAGCTTTCAGGTGGAAACCAGTATCATGACAAGGGTGTACTGTCAATGGCCCATGCCGGAAGAAACACAGGCGGCTCCCAGTTCTTTATCTGTCACAGCAGAACCAACACCAGTCACCTCGACGGCCAGCATACATGCTTTGGAAAAGTGTTTGAAGGCCTTGATGTCATAGATAAAATTCGTCAGGGTGACCGTATCGATAAAATAACAATTAACGAAGAATAATATGTCATTCGAGATCACAGGCAGGATAGTTGAAATAATGCCAGTAAACCAGGTAAGCGACAAGTTCAGAAAACGTGAATTTGTTATCGAGAAAAAGGAAACCGGCGGATCTGCTGTTTTCATCGATTATATAAAATTCCAGCTGGTACAGGACAAATGCGACATTATCAATGAATCATTTCTGAATGAGGAGGTAAAAATATCCTTTAACCTCAAGGGAAACAGATGGGAACGCGATGGACGCGTTAATTACTTTACAAACCTTGATGCCTGGAAAATTGAAAAGGCATCGGGACCTGTCAGGAATGAAATGCCGGATTCCGGCCAGCCACTGGAGGATTCACCGCCGGAAATCGATGAACTAAGTGATCTCCCATTCTGAAAAAACATAAACACTGAACTAACCCTACAGTCTTTTTTTTTGATATTTATGTTATCTTAGATGATGCAGCCTGTATTCTTTTGCCTGCACATAACAAACAGGCTGATTGACAAATAACCTAATAAATCAGATCTCATGAGATATTTATTTACCCTTTGTCTGGTGCTCCTGTTTTCCACGGCAGGCGCTCAGGTCACCCTCGAGACCGAAGTCACAACAGACCTCGACAGGGTTCAGCTTCCCTATAACAGGCTCGTTCATTCGGCCGGACAGCAGATATTCTTCGGGGACGACGGGCTGGAAAACCATGCAATGGATGTTGCCTTATCTCCTGATAATCACTGGGCTGCTGTGATGGAAAGAACAAGCATTGTTTTTATTGATACCCGGTCCGATGAAGTAAGGTTTGTTCTCAAGAACAATTTTCACCCCCTGCTGAGAGGAGCCAACAACACTTATTCCGGAATCCAATGGTTCAACCACAACGGCAAAACGGAAGTCTTCTGGAGCGTCGTCAACAGGGAGGACCGGTCGTTTGTGGCATCGGCCACGTGGGACGGTACAGTAGCTGAATTTTCAAATCTTATTGAATATCAGAGCGATGGTATTGCCGACATGGCCCTTCCTAACGAAATCCTTTTAAACAGGGAGTCGGAAAGCTATTACCTTTATGTGGTTCTTAACGGCAATAATAAAGTTATAAAGCAGGATCTCACAACAGGCGATACTATATGGGTTGCCGAAGCGGGTGTTGCACCCTATGGCATTGCCATGGCTGCGGGCAAACTCTATGTAACAAACTGGGCAGGACGGACTCCCCTTCCCGGCGATACTGAGGTTGCAGGCGTTCCGTGGGGAGTAGCCCGGGTAAATAATAATGCAGGGGGAAGTACCAGAGAAGGCAGCATAACCATTCTTGATTCGA
>JAFGXK010000084.1 GCA_016936695.1 Bacteroidales bacterium
AGGGCATAGTCGAGAAGATGAACGCCCCAGTCGGTCATGAGTCCGCCTGCATAATCCCAGAACCATCTGAAAGTAAAGTGGAATCGGTTCCTGTTGAAAGGTCTCGAGGGTGCAGGACCGAGCCACATGTTATAATCAACACCTGCAGGTACGGGTTCATCCGCCAGAACCGGAATGGAAGGACACCATCCCTGGTATGAAAACACTCTTACCAGCCTTATCTTCCCAAGAACTCCTGAGTTAATGAAATCAACTGCCTCCTGCCAGTGAGGATCGCTCCTCTGCCACTGACCTACCTGAACAATGCTCTTGTACTTCTGCGCAGCCTTTACCATCAGGTTGCATTCCTCAATGGTCCGGCCTATTGGTTTTTCAACAAACACATCCTTTCCTGCCTCGCATGCTGCAACCATCTGTATGCAATGCCAGTGATCGGGGGTGCCGACTATAACCAGATCTACATCCTTGTTGTCTATCACCCTTCTCCAGTCCTTGTACAGACCGGCAGGCTTAGCCCCCCTGATCTTCTGTACATCCCCGGCCCTCCGTTGGAGCACCGAATCATCAATATCGCACAAGGCTACGCATTCAGTCTGGGGATTCTCCAGGAAGGCCCTCAGATTGCTCCAGCCCTGTCCGTTGCATCCAATCAGACCGATTTTTATCTTGTCACTCGGCGGAACTTGTAAGCCGGAGCCATGTAGTACAGGGGCAATAGTCAGGCCCGCGGCCGCAATGGCGCTGTTCTTCAGAAAAGTACGTCTTGTTGTCATAGTGTATATATTTTAATTGTAATAATCCTTATACAACCTCCGGTAACAGGTATGGAGCTCTGTATTCGCGGCTGAGCATTGCGTTGGCTTCATTTTCGCCGTCGCCGACAAAGCGTTCTCCCACAGGATCGAATGTAAGCTGACGGCCAAGCCTGTAGGAAATATTACCCAGATGTGCAAGGGCTGAGGAGAGGTGGCCTGTCTGGACAGGTCCGTTCTGTATGCTCATATCCCGTGCACGGATAGCATCGAACCAGTTTTGGAAGTGAAGGGTAAGTTCACCGCCTTCTGACCGGCTGGGTCCTCTTTCCCTCTTCTCTCCAAGATAAGTTTCATATGTGTTATATCCCTTCACAACCAGATAGCCTTTGTCGCCATAGAATATATTACCGACACCTGCGCCATCCTCAAGATTTGTGCACCAGTTGCGCACCTCAAACTGAATGATCTTCTTTTCTTTTGGATAGTGATATATTGAGCTCTGTATCTCCGGTACCTCCTTGCAGTCGTCCCAGAGAAATTTGCCGCCCATTGATGTAATACGTTCTGGCAGAGTGTCAACGCCGAGTCCCCACATACAGAGGTCTGTCTCATGAATTCCCTGATTGCCTACATCTCCGTTACCGTAATTCCAGTGCCAGTGCCAGTTATAATGAACAAGGTTCCTGGTGAACGGCCTCATCGGAGCAGGTCCGCACCAGAGGTCATAATTTAGTCCGGCCGGTATCGGAGAGATACCCTTGTCTCCGATATCCGGGCGCCAGCGGAATACGAGACCCCGTGCCATATACACCCGTCCTATAAGCCCATCCTCCAGGTGCCCGATCGCCTCCCTTATTGCAACCGAACTCCGAAGCTGGACCCCATGCTGCACAATACGGTTATATTTATAAGCCGCTTCAATCATCTTCTTACCCTCATAAATATTATGGGTGGCCGGCTTCTCAACATAAACATCCTTGCCTGCCTGACAGGCCCAGATGGTTTGAAGGACATGCCAGTGGTTGGGAGTGGCCAGGGATACGGCATGTATGGTTTTATCCTCATAGGTCTTTCTGAAATCCTGTTCGATCACCACTTTCCTGCCGTATTTCTTTTCAAATTCAGCTGCCAGGGGTGTCAGAAGTGCCATATCCGGATCGCATAAGGCTGCCACTTCGACATTAGCCTTCTGAGAAAGTTTCATTATCTCCTCAATATGGCTCTGCCCGCGTCCGTTTATGCCAAGCACGGCAACCCGAATCCTGTCGTTTGCACCTTTGGCTGACTGAGGCAGAACCTCGGGAACAGGGATGCCCTCTCTAATAATGGCCGGGGCTACTGCGGCCATTACTGCTCCTTTCGCCGTAGTTTTGATAAAAGAGCGCCTTGATTCTAACTTTCTGTTTTCCATATACTTTAGATTTATTATTCAAAGTTATTAGAATTATTTCTGATATGCGTTTACATTTATTATAACTATTGGCAACTGAGGTTAAAATCAACTTCTTTCAGGCAAAAATAACTCAATGTTCCATAGTCACTTAAGAATTGGCATCCTGGCTTTGGTATCCAGAAGCCATTTATTTATCTTTTGATCCAGCTCATTTACTTTCGAATTATTCTGTTTTGCCAGGTTTGTCTTTTCCGATGGATCAACTTTAAGATTAAACAGTTCAAACTGTTCTCCTTCGTATCTCTTAATAAGCTTCCAGTCACCGTCTCTGATTATGCTGTAAGGAACCACGTCATTACCCCTGTAATGCGGAAAATGCCAGTAAAGAGGGACCTGATCAAACTTTTCACCCTTAAAAACCGGACTTAGATCGCGGCCGTCAATAATAGCATCTGGAAGTGGAGATTCAGTTACAGTACAAATTGTTGGCAAAAAATCGATAGTAGAAACGGGAAGATCGCATACAGATCCCGGACGAATTGTTCCGTTCCAGTACACAAACATGGGAATTCTTATACCCCCTTCATATGGATAACCCTTCCCCGAGCGTAAAGGAGAATTGTCAGTCGGACCAATAAGCCCTCCATTATCCGAAATAAAAACAATTATGGTCTTTTCAAATAAATTATGCTTTTTAAGGGTAGTGACCAGATTTCCGACTGACTGATCCAGACTCTCAATCATTGCAGCATATACAGGATTTTTCTGACCATCAACCGGGTCTTTATTTTTGTACTTTCCGATTATTCCCTCTTTTGCCATTATCGGAGTATGGACCGTATAGTAGCACATGCTTATAAAGAAAGGCTCATTCGGGTGACTGTCTATTACGTTAGTGAGTTCATCGGTCAGCCTGTCAGTCAGATATTCATCTTTCCGTCTTGGTGCCAGGTTTGGAAATCCAACGCCCTGGTCATTTTTATAAGGATCAAAATAATTTACCGGCTGTCCCATATCGCATCCTGCAATATTAAGATCATACCCTTGTTTTTCAGGATAATAGTCATCCGTTCCCAGGTGCCATTTCCCGATATGACATGTAAAATAGCCTGAATTTTTTAAAACCTCTGCAATTGTAACTTCACTTAATTCCATCCGGTAAGGATTGGAAGGTGTCCTGAGACTTTTACCGGGATTTTCCTCGAATGGTTCAGGAATTTTGATCTCACCTGAGCCCAACTGAAAGCGCGCCCTTATCCAGTCAGTCACACCGACTCTTGAAGGATATCGTCCTGTCATTAAAGAGGCCCTGGTAGGAGAAGAGACTGCACATGCCGCATAAGCACTTGTAAATATCATTGACTGACCCGCAAGCCTGTCGATATTGGGAGTCTCAAAATATCTGCTCCCCATAAATCCTACATCTTTCCATCCCAGATCGTCGACCAGCAGTAAAATAATATTGGGCTTCTCCTGCTCCTTCTGACCCGAAGGTGAAGAATAACTTAAAACAGGGATAAATCCTGCTGCCGCAATCATAAAATTCTTTACCATAGACTTCTTTTATTTCTTAAATGAAGTAAGAAGAGATGCTATAGCTGTATGGCCATTATTCATGGCAAAGGTCAGTGCGTCGTCCCCGTCGACATCCTTCAGGGCAGGATCGGCATTATATGCCAGTAAAATCCTGACAACATCCAATTGTCCTTCTGCGGCTGCATACATTAGCGTAGTGAAATGCTCCTCATTATCAGTCAAGTCAGGATCCGCCTGGTGATCGAGCAGTGTTTTTACCGATGATCGTTCACTTTTCTCATTCCTGGTTTTGCAACCTGTCAATACCCAAAAAGTGACAGGCAAAATTTCAAAAATAAACCAACTGTATTTCATTATTTTACCTTCTAATATTCTGTATGTTCCGCCCTGGCAGAACAAATCACATGATAAAATTATTGCTTTTAATAATTGTAAGTGTTTGAAAAACATGTGAGTCTCATAGGATAAAATCTGATATCAAATTTCAATTCTTTTGGGATCCAAGGGTAAGCTGAATAAATTTCTGGTTTAACTCATCGGAATCTCCATATTTACTGCGAAGGTCTTCCAGCTTTTTGTGCAGCATTTCCCGGACCTCAGCATATTCAGGATCATTATAAACGCTTTTCATTTCAGCGGGATCCTTTTCCAGATCATACAATTCCCATTCGTCAATGTCATAGTAGAAATGCATCAGCTTGTAGCGCTCAGTAGCTATTCCATAGTGCCTTTTTACCATATGGACCGACGGATATTCATAATAGGTGTAATAAACAGCTTCACGCCATTTTGAGCTTTTACCTCTTACAAGTTTCCGGAATGATTCGCCCTGCATAGCATCAGGTATATCAACCCCAGCATAATCAAGGAATGTGGGTGCAAAATCGAGATTTTGCACAAGCTTTTCAATTCTTGTTCCTGGTTTAATCTCCTTCGGATATCTTATTAAAAGAGGAGTCCGGAATGATTCCTCATACATGAAACGTTTGTCGAACCACCCGTGCTCACCCAAATAGAAGCCCTGATCGGATGTATAAATCACAATAGTATTTTTATCAATACCTGCCTCTTTAAGATAATTGAGGACCTCTCCGACACCATCGTCAACTGATTTGATACAACGAAGATAATCTTTAATATACCGGTTGAATTTCCAGAGCGCCAGATTCTTCCCTTCAGGCATATCGTCAAGGAATTTCTGGTTTTCGCTTTCATACGCTGCCATCCAGTTATCTCTTTGATCCTGATTCATTCTTAAAATATCCCGGAAAAAATTTGTTGTGTCACCATTGGGATCTACAATAAGTTTGAAATCATGTCCCCATTCTGCATGTCCATCGATCTGCATCTCCTGCTCCCTTGCCGCCATTCCCCTGCCCTGGTAATCATCGAAAAAGTTGGCGGGCGGTTGAAAAGTTACTTCATCGTACAGGTTCACATATTCCGGTGCCGGCAGCCAGTTCCTGTGCGGAGCTTTCTGATGATAAAGCAGACAGAATGGTTTGCCGGGATCTCGTTTGTTTTTCAGCCAGTCGAGTACGCTTTCTGTAATTATGTCAGTACAGTATCCCTCAATGCGTTTTCTCTCGCCGTTGATAAGGAAATCCGGATTGTAATACTGCCCCTGGCCGGGCAAGACCATTGAATAGTCGAAGCCCTGGGGCAGACCATCGAGATGGATTTTCCCGATCATGGCGGTCTGGTAACCATTTGCCTGAAGCAGTTTGGGGAAGTTATCCTGATCCCAGTTAAATGGCTGGATGTTATCAACTTTCCCGTTAACGAAACTGTGTTTTCCGGTAAGCATAACTGCCCTGCTGGGAGCACTTATGGAATTGGTTACGCATGCCCTCGTAAAAATAGCTCCTTCCCGGGCAAGAATGTCAATATTTGGTGTCTGGTTCAATCCGTATCCATAAGCGCTTATGGCCTGGTAGGCATGATCATCGCTCATTATAAACAGGATATTTGGCTTTCCGGCCTCATTATTCTGTAATGAATTACAGCCTGCAATACCTGTTCCGGCTGTAACCAGAGCCAGCGATTTGATGAAGTTGATTTTCACGATGATTGCATATTTAAAGTTTATCCTATAGAACTGAAAACCTGTAAATTGTCCGTGTCTTATAGGTCTCTCCCGGATTCAGAACCGTGGTTGGGAACTCAGGATGGTTGGGGCTGTCAGGATAGTGCCCTGATTCAAGGCAAAAGCCCGTCCTGAAATCATAAACAATTCCTCCATGTCCGGTCTGAGTGCCATTCAGGAAGTTGCCTCCATAGAATTGTAGACCGGGTTGGTCGGTAATCACCTCCAGCACTCTGCCCGCAAGAGACTCGTAGACCATTGCATCAACCTCCTCAACGTTATCGAGAATATAATTGTGGTCATAGCCTTTGCCGAGAATGAGCTGATCATAGGGCTCCTCAAGTCTCGATTCTATCATTTGCGGCTTCGTGAAATCAAAGGGAGTGCCGGCAACCGGACGTATCTCTCCGGTCGGTATCATGAATGAATCGACCGGTGTGAAAGCCGATGCCCTGATTGTCAGTATATGATCGTTTATATCATCTTCTCCTGCACCGTGCAGATTGAAATATGCATGGTTGGTCAGGTTCACAACAGTTTTTTTGTCGGTTGTGGCCAGATAATCCATGATGATTTCATTATTATCGGTCCAGGTATAGGTTACTTTAGCATCCACATTGCCCGGAAATCCCATCTCCATATCAGGACTCCTGTAGGTGAACTTCACGGCAGGAAACTCACTTCCCTTTACAATCTCGGTATTCCAGACCACGCTGTGCCAGCCCTTCGGGCCGCCATGAAGAGTGTTGGGACCGTTATTCTGCGGCAAGGTGTATTCAACACCGTCGAGTGTGAATTTCCCGCCTGCTATCCTGTTTGCATACCTTCCTACAGTCGATCCGAATGACATATCACCAGCGAGTGTTGCCTCAAAGGTGTCGTAACCGAAAGTAATATTCTTCTTCTCGCCCTTCCGGTCGGGCACTTCTATCCAGTTTATTTTGGCACCGTAATTTGTTAATTTTATTACGTTCCCGCTTTTATTTGTAAGGGTAAGAAGAAAGACATCCTTCCCATCGTGTTTTCCGAACACTTCCTGTCGTACATTCTGTGACGAGCTGCTGCAATCAGTAAAAAGCACCAGGGATGCAACCATAGCCGCCGCGAGTAATAGATTCCTTTTCATCATATATAGAATTAGTTTCTTTTAGATTTTAAAAATAATCAATTTGAATTCAATTTCCTTCACCTGAACGGAACTGATTTGCAGGCAGACCGGATTTTCCGAATAATGAGGCAGCGGCTCCGTTACGCCAGCAGTACCTTACCGAAACCGGTTCCCTGACAAGGGATGATGTCAGCAACACTTCATCTCCTCTAATCCGTGCATCGGCTTTAGTGTATTTACCGTCTTTCCCGGCAATTTCAAATTCCGATAGTTTGCCTTCTCCGGCTGTAAGACCTCCCCCTGTATTGTCAAACAATACCCTGATAGACCTTCCCTCAACTTTCATGGAATTAAAGACAGGACCCTGACTGACCACATCCTTCCCATAATCATTCGCCAGGGCAAGATTTGCAAGCCTCTCACCCACTTCCGTCTTGAAGGGGGGATGAATATTCATCACCGTTGCTATGTCGAGTGTAACAACCATCCCGGTTTTCGGAAGCCTCAGGGCAGCCTCCTGTGATTCACGGAGAAAAGCCGACTCTGTAGAATCGACACCTCCGTACACATAGGGAGCTATCTGGACAAAGTAGAAGGGTAAATTTTGTATCCCCCATTCTTCTCTCCAGTTCTCTATCATAAGCGGGAATATCTTCGAATATTGCACATGCCTCCCGACGTTCGACTCGCCCTGGTACCAGATCGCTCCTTTTACCATATAATTCAGAAGAGGACTTATCATTCCGTTGAATAAGGAGGTTGGTGTCGATGAACCGATAGCTTTTGATCTCTTTGTTTTAAGATATTCATTACCAGAAAGATTGAACACATAGAATTTATTCCCTGAAAGTTCGGCTACAGGCTGAAATTTCCATTCACCGTCGAGGCTGACTGAAGGGACCGAATTATCTCCGACAGCAATCTTCATCACACCGGGCATACCCCAGATCCCTCCGCCTCCCTGGTTATCTATCACCCTTACCGCAATTGTATTTACTCCTTCATTTACCAGGCGGCCCGGCACGCTGTACTCCCTTGGCACCTGATAAAATCCCGATACCTCAGTGGAACCGACAAGCTCGCCGTTGAAATAGGCCCTGTCCATATCGTCGATGGGGCCAAGCAGCAGTGACAGATCCCTTCCATCCATCTCCCGTGGCAGTTCAACGGTTTTGCGGAACCAGACAGCCCCGTCAAAATCGCCTGTCACCATCTCAAACATGGCGGGCAGATTCATCGCCTCCCATCCTGAATCATCGAATTCAGGCTGCGGTACCTTCCCGTCATTGAAGTCAAGGTCAAGCCACTGTTCTTCACCCGGAGCATCAGCCACAACCTGCCGGTGACTTTCGAGCCACTTCTGATACTCCAGCAGGAGCGGGATCGATTCCCTGATGCCCCTGATCTCTTCGGTGAACTCACCTGCCTTTTCAAGGCTTCCGGCTGATATCCATGCCTCGGCAGGTGTTCCTCCCCATGAACTGGCAATAAGTCCTACCGGTACTTTCAAATCTTCATTAATCTTCCTTCCGAAGAAATATCCGGTTGCGCTGAACGGGCTCACTGTCGCGGGAGAACAGACTTCCCATTTCCCGGTGCACTCTTCAAGAGGTTCTCCTGATACTTTCCGTGCAACGGTAAAAAGCCTGATTTCAGGGTAAGAAGCTGATGCAATCGCGGATGCAGAATGCATCACTGTGTCTCTCGGAGGCCATCCTGCAAGGGGCATTTCCATATTCGACTGCCCAGAGCATACCCATACCTCACCTATAAGCACATTGGTGATTGTAATGGCACTCTTCTTCCCCGTTACAGTGAGGTCGTATGGTCCGCCTGCTGCCGGAGTTTTAAGCTGAACAGCCCATTTCCCGTCATCACCGGCGACCGCCCGGCCTTCAGCCTGCCAGCCTGCCGATACAACAACCGTTTCACCCGGTCTGGCCTTTCCCCATAACTTTACGTCGGCATTCTGCTGAAGAAGCATGTTATCGCCGATTAATGAAGGCAGCTCCAGTGCCTGCTGATCCCTGCTGCAGGCTACTGACAATACTATGAATAATATTAAAAAGAACCTGGTTATCATTTCGTTGTATGTTTTGAGGTTATTCGGCTTTAAGTACCACGAAACTGTGAGGCTTTAAGGTTAGTTCAAATGATGATCCCTCAGACCTGTCACGACCCCAGACCATAGTGGATGTCTTGCCCCCTGAAGCACTTACCGCTCCCGATACCATGTCAGTCAGTTTGGTTATACCTGAGCCTGCAATCACCTTTACTTTTGTCTCTTCCGGCAGAAATGATTCCACAATAAGTGTGTTATTGTCGTAAACAAATAAACTTACCATCGATGGTCCTTCAATGCGGAATTTCAGGTCGGGGCTCAGGACATCCCTGATCCTGTTCAGAACTCCTTCAGGAAGCTGATACAGATCGCCGAAAGACTCGGGAATAGTCAGGACAAAAAGTGAGGCATTACCATACCTGCCCTGATGAAGCATAGGCCATCCGACCGGTCCGCCGAGAGCTTCAACGTCAGTCCATGAATCATTTGTAAGATACATTATCTGCGGAATCAGAATCTCTTTGGATGCTTTGTTTGCAGAACCGAACATGCCGGCTGAGAAATCGGTAACCAGGGCTTTCCTGTCGGTATATTCCAGTTCAATTATATCCTCGATGCCTTTCCCGCTGAGTGCCCTGAGAAGCCCTGAAGTGATCGTTACATCCTTGCCTGCCATAAGCCTTGCTTTTATCTTTTTAACTATATCCGGATCGAATTTTGCCGATTCGGTCAGTATTATCATCCTCGGATCTTTTGGGAACTCAGGCTTCAGATCCATTGGAAGCCCTATCATACCCAGATAATTATGAAGAAAATCCTCGCCGGTCGAATGATAAGGCCTGTAACCCTGTATACCCAGAGGATTACCAAGCTTTCCGAGGAATCCATCGACCTTTTCGAAAGTATAACCAGCGGCCCTTGCAACCGTTGTGGGGGTAACCTGTTTTCCATTGCTGAGTGTGTAGGGCTTTATCATCTCGTCGTAATCAAAAACCGGTTTCTGATCCTGCCACGCTGCCCGGTCGGCTGGTCTTAAGGTCCTTTGCATCTGCCTGAAGTCGAAAAGGGTTATCTCGGGAGCCTTTGCAAACAGTGTAAGCCATAACTGTTCTGCATACCTGTCCGCTGAGGTCATGCCTCCTGTATCCACCCATCCTCCTCCGTTTCCGCCCGGTTTG
>JAFGXK010000085.1 GCA_016936695.1 Bacteroidales bacterium
AGAATATGAGGAAACATATTCAAGATACCTCCTCAAATACCTTGACGCCTGCAGGGAACAGGGGATTGAGATATGGGGAATCACCCCCGTTAATGAGCCGCACGGCAACAACGGCCAGTGGGAAAGTATGCATTTCAGCCCTGAAAGTCAGAATGATTTTATTAAGAGATACCTTGGACCTGGCCTCAAAAGCAGTGATCATTCACAGGTGAAGCTCCTTATTTATGACCAGAACAGGGACGGGCTGGAACACTGGACAAACGTCATTTTGGGTGATCCTGAAACAGCAGCGTATGTTTACGGCGCCGCTGTTCACTGGTACGAGAGTACTTTCAGAGTGTATGAAGAGGTTTTCGAAAGAGTTAATGAGAAATTTCCGGATCACGCCATCGTTCATACAGAGGGTTGTATTGACGATCTGGGCAAACCTGCACCGGAAGGTATCACCGATCCTGAAAAATTTACGGAAGAGAACTGGTTCGATAACGATTCTTTCTGGTGGAACCCCAATGCTACCGACTGGGGATACTCTGCCACCTGGGAAGGAGTCAGACAGGAAGACCATCCTATCTATACGCCGGTACATCGCTATGCCAGAAACATTATTGTAAGCATCGACCACTGGCTGAGAGGCTGGATAGACTGGAATGCAGTGCTCGACCACAACGGAGGTCCAAATCATGCAGGCAACTATTGCGGAGCCCCGGTAATGATAAATACTGATACGAAAGAGGTTTACTATACCCCCGTCTACTACATACTGGCACAGCTAAGCAAGACTATAAGACCTGGAGACAGGGCGGTAACAACCCGTAAGAATTCCGTTGACTTTGATCCGGATGCTCTTCATGCGTGCGCTACCCTGAACGACGATAACCTGTTAACCGTTCAACTGCTGAACACAACAAAAAAGGAGATCAAACTCTGTCTGCAGATAAAAGAGCAGTATGCAGAAATCATTTCTGAAAGTAACTCCCTTAAAACAGTTCAGATCCGCTTATAAAAAAATGTTATGCCATCAGTCATTAAAGGGCAAAAGAGATGAAAAATATTCACCTGGCAAATACAAGGCTAAACAACGAAGAAAAAGCCGTAACTGGTGAAATAGTAACTCTTGGTAATGAGAAGTACTATAAAATAAACAATTATAACCTGATGCCCGATTTCTTCATGGCTGTGGTAAGTGACTCTGACCTATGGATGTATATTTCAAGTAATGGCTCACTCACTGCCGGAAGAAAAGACCGTGACAATGCACTTTTTCCCTATTATACTGAAGATAAAATACATGATTACAGGGATAAAACAGGCAGCAGAACATCCTGCCTGGTTCATAAAGAAGGTGTCACATTTTTGTGGGAACCTTTTGCCCCTGACCATGACAGGATCTACAGACTGGAACGAAACCTCTATAAAAGCATTCATGGGAACAAGATTATCTTCGAGGAGATCAACAAAGACCTTGAAGTTACATTTCGTTATGGATGGTACAGCAGCGAAAAATACGGCTGGATAAAGAAATCACAACTTGAGACTTCGGGCGTGTCAGAACTAAAAATTGAGATCCTCGACGGAATAAGGAACATCCTGCCTTACGGGGTAGATTATGCTTTTCAGAATGAATACAGCAACTTATTAATAGCCTACAGGAAGAACGAATTGTTGCCTGAAAGCAATCTTGGACTTTTCAAGCTCAGTTCCATACCGGTTGATACAGCCGAGCCAAGTGAAGCATTGAAGACAACTGTAGTATGGGCTGCAGGTACAGAACGTGGAGCTAAATACCTCATTTCGGACAGGCAACTTGAAAAATTCAGAAGAGGAGAAAACACAAGAACAGAAACAGATATATTTGCTGCCAGGGGATCTTATTACACAGTATGTGATTACGAGCCTGACAAAGAGCGTCTGGTTACATGGTATTGCGTAATTGATGGTGGCAAGGATATAACCGCTGTTATTAACCTCGATCTGTTTTTAAAAACCAGTACCGGGTTAGTTAAGGAACTCGAAGATGATATTGCTGCATGCACCCTGAACCTGGTTAAGATCGTAGCTTCTGCCGACGGCTTGCAGTTGGGAGGTGATAAACTTTTTAATGCCCGCCACTTTACAAACATACTGTACAATGTAATGCGGGGCGGAATATTTGAAAACAATTACTCAGTCAGATCAGATGACTTCAGGTTGTACGTCAGTCAATGCAACACCCGGATCAGTCAACAATTTTTAAAGTGCCTCGAAGCTCTGCCTGAGCGGATCAATCGCGACGAGCTTATCAGGAAGCTCAGAGAAGAGAGAGATCCTGACCTGGAGAGGATTTGCTATGAATACCTGCCTCTGACCTTCAGTCGCCGTCATGGCGATCCGAGCCGCCCATGGAACCGGTTTTCAATTGAACCCATATCAGAAGACGGCAGAAGGAAACTGAGTTATCAGGGCAACTGGCGCGATATCTTCCAGAACTGGGAAGCACTCTGTATAGCTTATCCCGGTTACATAGAATCAGTTATTGCCAGATTTGTCAATGCTTCCACAGCAGATGGTTACAATCCTTACAGGATAACACGTGAAGGCCCTGACTGGGAGCGCCCTCACCCTGACGATCCTTGGGCCTATATCGGCTACTGGGGCGATCACCAGGTTATTTATCTGCAGAAGTTCCTTGAACAGTCATACGATTTTAATCCCGGTAAACTTGATGAGCTGCTCGATAAAGAGATCTTCGTCTATACAAACATCCCTTACAGGATAAGGCCCATTGAACAGCTAATCGAAAACCCAAAGGATACCATCATCTTTGACCGGAAACTTAATTCATCAATTGATAGCCTGACTGAAAGACTTGGCTCTGATGGAAAATTGCTGAGGGGGCAGGACGGAGAGATCTGCCGGGTAAATCTTATTGAAAAGATACTATGCTCACTGCTTGCAAAACTAGTCAATTTCATACCCGGAGCCGGCATCTGGCTTAACACCCAGCGACCCGAATGGAATGATGCGAACAATGCCCTTGTCGGCAACGGAGCATCGGTAGTTACTCTCTGCTACCTGAGACGGTCACTCCGGTTCTGGATTAATATACTTGAAAACAATGCGGTAAAAGAATTCAAAGTATCTGATGAAGTTCTAACACTTCTGAAGAGTCTGTATGAAATCTTTGAAGCAAATAAGATACTGTTGGCAACATCTTTTTCTGACAGTGACCGTTATAATTTTGCATTCAATCTCGGTAAGGCAGGCAGCGATTACAGACATACAGTCTATTCCGACTCATTTACGGGCAGTAAATCGGTAGTGGATAAAGAGTACATTATTGGTTTTATAAAACTCGCCTTTGAATATGCCAACCGATCAATTGAGGAAAACAGACGAAATGACGGGCTCTTTCATTCCTACAATCTGATAGCATTCAAAAATAATAGAATCACCGTACGCCGCCTCTACCTGATGCTCGAAGGACAGGTTGCAGTATTGAGCTCGGGCCTCCTGGCAAGTAAAGAGAGCCTGCAACTGCTTGACTCACTGAGATCAAGCGAGCTATACAGACCTGATCAACAGAGTTACATACTCTATCCATTCAGGAAATTACCGGAATTCATAGAAAAGAATAACATTTCGAGGGAACAGGTATTTGGCTCCAGCCTGCTTCAGAAAATGATTTCAGAGAATGATTTTTCAATTATTTCTGAAGATGCAAAGGGAGGTTTTCATTTCAACGGTGAGTTCAGAAATGC
>JAFGXK010000086.1 GCA_016936695.1 Bacteroidales bacterium
GCCAGGATGACAAAAAGGAGAACAGCTTCAGGGCAGGAACCGTCCTGATGTCAGCTATAAAATTCAATGAACACGAGTTCAGAGGGGTCCTTGAACCATTCGTCCTTAAACACGGGATCGAAGATGCCTTTATCATGTACCTCCATCCCCTGCTTGAAAAGGCCAGGTTGCTCTGGCAGACAGGTAGCCTTTCAAGAGCCCAGGAACAGTTTGTTCGTAATGTAATAAAACAGATACTTACCCGGGAAGATAACAACCTCAAACTGCCTGCCGTAAAGACAAAGGCTGCGGTTGCCATGATAAATACTTCTGACAACCTGTCAGACAACAATTTTCTGTTTTATAAGTACATCCTGAAAAAAAGAGGATTTGACGTAATATTTACCGGAGGAATCCTTCCGGCCTCGGAGGTGATCGAAATTCATAAGATCAAGCCATTTGAGTATCTTGTGGCAAATTCGGGTTCTTTCGACTTCTCAAGAAAGAAGATAAGCTATTTCAGCAGCATCGGAAAATCTCTTCTCATAAGGAAAATCATACTTACAGATTTCCCCGAGTCAAATGAAAAGAGAATACCCGAGAATATTCTAATCACAAGAAACCCTGAAGAATTCAGACAGATTATTTCAACACTGAAATTTTAAACCGGACTACCCCACACAAAGCGGGTTAATCCTTTTGCTGCTGCTTATTATCCGGACCAGGCTCTTCTGTCAAAAGTCCCCTGAAATAATCTGCTTCCCTGTCGAGACTGACTGAAGGAAACCTGCTTTTTATCTGCCCTATCTTCGACAGCATGCCTTCGGCAAAATTCCTTATCTCAATTCTGTCATCGGTAAGGATCCGGTGAGACACTGCCTTTGAAATTCCTTCCACTTCATGCCATAAAGTTCCGGAGGAATCGTCAAAATAACACCGGGTGAATGCTTCCCATATATAATCCACTGCAGTATCCGACAGGTGAAGCATATCGGCACCATAGAACCGGTAATCGCGCAGATCGTCCATAACCAGCTCATAAGCAGGAAAATAACCTGGCACTGAGGGATGACCGAGAAGCCTCTCGACAGCAAGAAAGAGTACCGACTTGCTAACCTGGTTGCCATGAGCTCCATCTTTCCAGTGACGTATGGGGCTGATGGTGAAAACAACTTTCAGTTCAGGAAACAATGACTTAAGATTGTCGAGCAACCCGCTCCAAAGGCTTACGATTTCATCGGGAGTCAGTAGTTCATGGCTGAAATTTGAAGCAGGTATTTTATGGCAGTTCGACACAATTCTTCCGGACTCCTTCCACCTGCTTACCCTGGCTGTACCGAAGGTTATAAAAAGGAACCTTGCATCTGTAATGAAAAGCCGCGCTTCCTCCTCCCTCCTGCTGATCCTTTCAAGAACTTTCTGAGGATCATCCGATGAAAAATCGGTGTAATGATCAAAACTGATCCACCTGCTGCCATGCCGGTAAAGAGTTTCAGGTTCACGTTTCGCCGGGGAGATAATTGAATTAATTGTATTGTAAACTGAAACCGGATTGTAGACTGTCCCTGCAGGATTGATCATCACGGGCATGTTTCCGGCCTGCATACGGCTGCCGACTGCAGTGGCAAAGCACGAACCGATGAACATCACCGGTGTACGGTAACTTACTTTACTGCCCGATGGATCGATTTTGAATGTTGTCCTGAGTTCCATCCGCTGTAAATTTATTTTCAGGATAACTTATCATCAATCCAACTTCTGATAGTGTCGAATACCTCCTGCCGGCAGCTTTCGTTGTGAAGCTCATGGTAAGCCCCCTCCCAAAGCTTTAACTCAGCAAGGGGAGTTTTTTCCGCAAACTCGCGGCTTCCTTCGTGGGAACAGATCTGATCTCCTGTCCCGTGCATCAGCAGCAAAAGTTTTTTAAGACCGGATGCATTTTTTAATGTGCCGGATGCCGCCGACATGGCAGAATGAAACAGTGCGACCGATATCAATCCGTGAACCAGGGGATCCTTCCTGTACTGTTCCACAACAACGGCGTCGCGGGATATATGTTCAACAACCAGTCCCGAGGACTGAACAAACGACGGCATAATATTCTTCATGATCGAGGCCAGCCTCACTTTCATCCTGGCAGGTTCAAATGTAAGCTTCAGCCATGGGGAGGTGACTATCGCCCCGCTGACATCCGGATTCTTCCTTATCAGATAGGCCAGTACAACGCCGCCGCCCATACTATGCCCGTATAGAAACAACGGAATACCAGGAAATGTTTTTCTGCACTCTCTCAGAAGTATGTCAATCATATCGTCGGTAATGCCATAACTCCTGATATGCCCCCGCTTTCCGTCGGAACGACCGTGCCCGGGAAGGTCAACACCGGCCACTCCGATCATGGCTTCAGTGAAAAGACCAGCCCATCCTTCGTACCTCCGGATGTGCTCACCCACACCGTGAACAAGTATTATCATGGCGCGAAGCTTCTCCGCGGGACTCATGATAAAGCCCCTCAGGACATCCCCGTTGCTAAGTTTTATATTGAAATCCGTCCCGGTTTTTTTTGTTAAATGTACAAAAGTTCACAATATGTTCATTTTAAATCATTGACAAACCATAACAATTAAGGATGTTCAACAGAAACGGATAAGAAGAGGGCGTGAGGCGTGAGGCGTGAGGTTATACTGGTTTTACTCCAATTGATCACAGCAAACAACTTTTTTTATTTGGAAATAATTTATAATAGTCACGTAATAAAAGGCTCCTGACATTTGATTATCTGCATTTTAGAAAATTTCATTATCTGGAATGGAATCAACATTAACTGATTTTAAGATATTAAGATTTGTTTATCTTTATTTCTTTGTGTAGTTTTGTCTTCACAATCAAAAAGTAAGAACCATGACAGCACAGGAATTTAACAGCAGCCTGATAGAGATGAAAAGCAACCTTCAAAGGTTCGCCATGAGTCTCACATCAGACAGGGATACTGCCCTGGATCTTGTACAGGATACGTATCTGAAGGCAATAACATACAAGGAGAAATTCGTCGATTATACAAATCTCAAGGCCTGGGTTTTCACAATTATGAAAAACACCTTTATCAACAACTACAGGCGTAATGTGAAAGAGAACACTATAATTGACGGTACTCAGGATCTTTACTATCTCAACATGCCCCACGACAAGGGATTCATTTCACCTGAATCAAATTATGCACAGGGTGAGATCGAAAAAGCGATTGAATCACTCAGCGACGAGTTCAGGATTCCCTTCAAAATGCATATTGAGGGTTATAAATATCACGAGATAGCTGACAAGCTTGGTCTTAAGATAGGAACTGTTAAAAGCAGGATATTCTTCACAAGGCAGAAACTTATGCAGATGCTTAGCGATTACAGCAGATAGATTATTAGGTTAAGGTTGAGGTTGAGGTTGAGGTTTAGTTAGAACAAAGTTAGGGTATTAGGTTAGGTTAGGTTAGGTTAGGTTAGGTAAAAGGGCTGAGAATATCAGCCTTTTCCTTTTTTCCGTATTATTACTCCGATTACTGTAAATATCACGAATAATCCTGAGATGACCCACGCCCACTTGTTCAGGACTTTCGATTCGGAATACATTTCATACTGTTCCGTAAGAAAAAAATCTGACCTGACGGGCCAGAGCAGGAGCCCCGAAGAATCAACAAATCCGTTGGTCTCTGTCAGTTTTCCTGGCATTATTGTCCGTGAGGTATAATCCTTAAAGCTTACCCAAAAGTGATCGGCTGCCCGTTCAGCCGCGGAATCGGCTTCTGTTTTATATCTTAACGCATTGGCGTCTCCTAGGAACTCCCTGAGCAGAGTGCCTTCCGCCCACAGGCTGTCAAAATGTTCAGAGTTCTTTTCAAGAATTGCTGCAAATTCATCTTCCTTTTGCTTCAATGCTTCCAGACTCATCCCTTCTTCTCCTGCATCACCGGTGAGCCTGGTGAATTCTCCGATCCATTCTGAAACCAGATTTTTTAAGTACCATTTCTCAATCTTCTTATCAACAGTGTCATTGAATGCCCTGAAACTAAGGCTGTCAGCTCCATTCAGTTTCTCATCGATGAGACTGGCCGGAGAATAGAACCACTTTAATTCATCCTCGCTCAGGAAATTTTTTACCGGATACCCGTATGACATTTTTTTATCGATTATTTCAGAGAATCTGTATCCAGTATTGAACCACCTGAACTTCTTCCTGAATTCCGCATGCCGCTTTATATCCTTATTTGCTCCGCTGTCGGAAAGGTAAGCGCGGTTGATCTCTTCAACGTTCGAAAACAGTTTTTCAGCACGCTTTACCCATATCGTGTCGCCTTCCGTGTTTATCTCAAGTGAGTCGGTGATCGTCCAGGTACTGTCGAAAGGAACCTGAAGATCAGATACCTCAAACTTGTTTTCGAGGCTTTTCATTTCAATCCTCCTCAATACAGTTCCATCGGGATAAACAATGTTTGTGACAACGGTCTCAGGCTCATTGCATGAAGCAACAATGACAAGGACCATTGAAAGGATGAGTTTTAACTTCCTGCTTATCATAATCTTAAATATCAGGTTTATATCTTTTATCTTCCTTTAGCATTTTTTCGATATGCCCTTTCAATTCCGGATCTGCTTCAATTATTCTCAGCAGGTCCTTGTATTTAATCTGCAGATCATTATAAGAATCAAGCAGATCTTCCAACAGGCTCTCCGATATCCGGATTTCTCCATCCGGTGACAATCTGGCTGACATCTTGTAAAGGGTGAGCCTCTTATCGAGGGCCGATGAAGAAACGGCTGAACTCTCACTCCCCATGATTACAACCTGTTTGCCAATGTTTTTCACCTGCCTGAGAATAAAAGCCTGCTGATAGGCGAAAATGGCAACAAGCACAACGGAAACTCCGATAAGGCTTCTTCTCACCCACCCTATATAAACCCAGCCAAAAAGTGCATCAACGAATTCGGAGAATCTGCCTCTCCCTTGATTCTGGCGCTGGATCCTCCCCATAATCTCATTTTCAATAATATCCGGATGCAACAAATCCGGTCTGGAGTTCCTGAGTATCCTCACCAGCTTATCATAACTGTCATTTACCTTTGTCATCTTTATAAGTACTTCTTCAAAAGTGATCCTATGTTTTTCCTGGCATAATAAAGATTTGCCTTCACCAGTGGTTTTGCTATTCCGGTAATCCTCACTATTTCATCAGAATCCAGTCCTTCGAGCTCCGAAAGGACAAATACTGTTTTTTGCCTGGGGCTTAATTGGTTTGTCAGCATATTTATTATCCTTGCATTCTCGCTGTTTTCAAGTTCAGTGTTCCCCTCTTCCGCCACATGATTTGATATTATTTCCCATTCACGTTCGCCGAATCTCTCTTCTTTCTGCCGTTTTTGCTTTCTAAGCTGATCATAGCACTTGTTTACCGTAATCCTGTAAACCCATGTCTTATAGCAAGTGATCGTTTTGATTTTTCCAAGTTTCTGCCAAACTGTAACCATCGTATCCTGAACAATATCGCGTGCCCCATCCTCATCTCCCATTATCCTGAAAGCGACTGAGAAAATCAACGGCGTGGTTTTCTCAACAACCTTCCTGAAATTATGCAGATCGCCGTTCCTGCACTCGTCAATAAGTTCCTTTTCTACCAAAGTCAGTTGAACTTTTAGATATAAGACGTTATTATGTAAGAAAGGTAAAAAGAATCAATAACAAATTCTTGAATATTCGGTTGAATAAACAATTAAAATATCATGTTATAACAATGTTATAACATTGACAAAAGGTATAATTGCAATGGAAGAAGGTGAAAATGACCCGTATTGCCATCAAAAGAATTATCTGTTCCCTGATTTTGTTGCAGCTTCAATATTAGACATGAACTTTTCATACTTCACCCTCGACATTGATGTCTTGCCGAAAAGTCTTGAAAACCTTTCCCTTGTGAGATTCTGCCAGTCGCTGAGACTCATTTCAGCAATCTCCTTATCAATTGTAAATTCGGGGGTGACGGGGAGTTTAAGGTCCTTATTCCAGGGACAAACTTCCTGGCATATGTCACATCCGTAGACTCTCCTGCCAAGATGAGGAACAATATCTTCAGGAACCGGGCCCCTGTTCTCGATTGTAAGGTTTGCAATGCATTTCCTGGCATCAATGGTCCGGTTGTCATTTATAGCGTCCGTCGGGCATGCTTCAATGCATAACCTGCAGTTCCCGCAGTGATCTTTATCAAAAGGATCATCATAATCAAGCTCCGTATCGAGGATTAATATCCCAAGAAAAAAGAATGATCCTATGCTTTTATTTATCAAAACTGAATGCCTCCCCTGCCAGCCAAGTCCCGCCTCCCTTCCCCATGGCTTTTCTGCAATAGCTGAACTGTCAGTAAATGCTCTTCCTCCCGTACCGGGTCTGACGGTGTTTATCCATTCCAGCAACAAGTTGAGCTTCTCCGGAATGACCTCATGATAATCTCTTCCGTAAGTATACCTTGAAAGGACAGGCGCCTCCGGATCTTTCTGCAATACTTTGGAATAGTAACTCAGTCCTGCTACCACAAGAGATAAGGCATCAGGGAACAGGCTTACGGGATCGATCCGTTTGTCAATGTTCCTGGCGAGATATCCCATATTGTCATTCATGCCGGCATTAACCCACGATCTTATCCTGGGCCCGTACTCCCCGAGCACACGCGCCCGGGCTATGCCGCAGATGTTAAAACCAAGCTCCGCAGCCCTTCGCTTTATCCCTTCAGAAAGGTCCTTGTTGCTTATGCCCGGCATGGCAGCAGATTAAAGGAATCCAA
>JAFGXK010000087.1 GCA_016936695.1 Bacteroidales bacterium
AGAGAAGTCTTTTCAGGAAAGGGTCTCATTATCCGGGAAAGAGCATCCTCTATGAATTGCTGTCTTTCCATCCAGCCGAAAGAAGTCCGGATTGCAGAAACCGCTTCAGTACGCTTAATCAGGAGATCGACAGCCTGACCTGTCAGATGTTTGTAAATGGAGTTTGAAAGGTCGTAATGCATCAGCCATTTTCCCCTGACAACATCGGTCTGATCCTGTGCAAGAACAGGATTCATGCAAAGTGTAACAGCAAACAAGATGTTAAAGACCACCCTGCCTGCCAGAATCCTGATGGTTTCTGAAACGGGCCAGCGCTCTCTCATGAATAATCTATTATCAGAAAAGTTGTTAAACAGTTTTAGGAACAACGTAGGGCTTCCGGTAATTCCTTGTCAGCATAGCATCGGCAGCCTTATTCTTTACAAACCGTTCGTTTGCACCATCGAAGGTTAGTTCTCTTCCCAGCTTGTATGAAATATTAGCCAGTATCGGTAAAGAAGAGGACATATGTCCCTCCAGCATATTGCAGTGAAGAGTTTCATCCTTACCTGAGCGGATGGCATCGAGGAAATTCGCAAAATGCTCTGTGCCGCCTGGCGCTGCCAGGAATGTCGGGTCGACCGGTTCCTTTAAGGTTGTTCCGGATCCAGCAAATGGTTCCTTCTCCCTCTTGCGATAAGCTTTCCATGTAGATCCGTCAATTTCCAGATATCCTTCCGAACCGTAGAATAAATTCCCTATTCGTATTTCAAGCCCTCCTTCGGCATTTGTATACCTTCCCCTTGTTTCAAATTCAAGCATTTTCCCATCCTGGTAAGTAAACAGCGATGTCTGGGTATTGGGAGTTTCCTGTGCACATTCCGATGGTGAAATCCCGTAGAATCCGCCGGCTGACATGATTTTAACAGGGTGTTCATTTTTGTTTAGTCCCCAGCGGGCAATATCGAACTGGTGGGGGCCCTGGTTTCCTGTGTCGCCGTTTCCTGTATCCCAGAACCAGTGCCAGTTGTAATGAACTCTTTTCTCGTTGTATGGACGATACGGGGCCGGACCCAGCCACATGTCGTAGTTCAGTCCTTCAGGAGGATTCCCGTCGGGAGCTATTCCGAATGAATCGCGGGGTTTATAGCAAAGACCTTTCGCCATAAAAACTTCACCTATGCCTCCTTCGTGAATGAATTTTATGGCCTCAATTACGTTAGGGATTGACCGGTTCTGACAACCAGTCTGGACCCTTACATTGTATTTCTTTGCCGCCTCGACCATCTTCCTCCCCTCCCAGAGATTGTGACTTGCCGGTTTTTCGGCATATACATGTTTCCCTGCCTGGCAGGCCCAGATTGCACTCAGGGCATGCCAATGGTTAGGTAAACCAAACGATACCGCATCGATATCCTTGTCCTCAAACACCCTGCGCATATCTGATTCTGCTGCAGCTGTTTCACCCGATCTGTCAAGGATCAGCTTTGCCGCCTGGGCAAAGAACTGGTTATCAACGTCGCAAATGGTCTTGATCCGAACGTTCCGGTTATCCTTCAGGGCGCACCAGCTGTTAATATGGTCGCGGCCCCTGCTTCGCAGTCCGGCAACAGCCATAATTATCCTGTCATTTGATCCTGCCACCTGGTTATAGGATTTTGCGCTGAGGCTTAGTCCTCCTATAGCAATCCCGGCTGCACCGGCAGCGGTTGTCTTGATAAAATCTCTTCTGTTGGTCATATAGTTAAGGTTAAGGTTGAGGTTGAGGTTACTGGTTACTGGTTGCTGGTTGCTGGTTACTGGTTACTGGTCATTTGTTTGAAGACTTCAAGCTGTTCTTTCATTGCAACAATCCTGTCGTCAGGTTCAGTGCGGGCTTCAAGAAGGATCCAGCCGTTGTAATTCATTCTTATGAAAAGGTTGAACAGTTCCTGGTAGGGATAATCCCCGATATTCAGTTCACGAACATGAACAGTGTCTCCGAACCAATGTTTGACCATGTTGAAGTTCCCCTCCAGTCCGGGTGGAAGAAGGTCCTGGTCATTGCAGTTCCAGCACATCTTTACATCAGGCTCAGTTACATGGTCAAAGATAGCCTTCATATTCGGCAGTTCCTGGGTGTGATTTCCGTGGACTTCAACTCTCACCAGTTGCCCGTATTCGCGGGCGAATCTTCCCACCTCGTTCAGCGATACACCAATTTGCTCGAGAGTTTTTTCCTTCGGCACACCAGCAGGCAGATCATTTGGTTTCACCTTGATCCCCGTGGCTCCGATATCGTGGCAAAGCTTTATGTATTCCTTTGTCTGGTCAATGTTATTCCTCAGCACTGCAGGGTCTGGGCTGTGGTATTCGAAATTGGCCCCGTAGCCTATGCATTCGACAGGACTGTCGGCAAATCTCTTTTTAACCTCTGCTCGCTGCAGAGGTGTAAGGTTGGTTTCGACCTTATGGGCATGTTCGGTTCGCAGTTCAACTCCGAGATATCCTGTCTTTTCGCAATTTGAAATAAGCATCGGGAGATCCCAGTCCCTTCCCCACTGATATGTAACAAGGCCAAATCGCATATTTGCTTCAGGCAGTTCAGGAAACCGGGGCAGTATTCCTATGGCTGTCAGTCCGATACCGGCAGAGATGCTCCGTTGAATAAACCCGCGTCGTGTAATTCTGTTCATATTATGGATGTTTTACTCAAAAATTTTACTCAAATGCCTTCATCCATGCCTTGTTCATAAGCTGGGCACCGGCAAGTGTCGGGTGAACACCGTCGCCTGTCCAGTATGCTCCGGGAGCTCTTTTGACAGCCTCATCATACACTTTCTGGAACGGAATAAATATTGCTTTGAACTGAGCAGCAATCTCTGCCGCGGCTTTCTGGTATTCGTAGAATTCAGGGTACCACCGGTCGTCAACAGCTTTGACTCCCCTGACCGCAAAAGGTTCGCAAATTATTAATTTCACGCCCGGCAACGCCTGCAACGTGCTCTCAAGAAGAGCAATGTAATCTCTCCTGTATATCTCGCTTGTACCGTCATATTGTCCATTGAGCTTATGCCAGATATCGTTTACTCCGATAAGAATGCTAAGCACATCGGGCTTAAGTTCTAGGCAATCCTTATCCCATCGTTCGGCAAGCTGGAAGACCTTGTTGCCCGAGATTCCCTTGTTGAAGATCCTGAGATTAAGGGCCTCGTATTTGTTTAGCATTGTTGCTCCTGCAAGCATGGCATAACCCGATCCAAGGTTTCTTGCAGAGTTGTATCCCATGTCTTCCCTGTTCCGTCCTGCATCAGTAATTGAATCACCCTGGAAAAGAACGGTCTGATCCTTTGAGAGCTTAAAAGGCTTAATTTTTCTTGCGGGAGGCATGGCAGCTGAGAGGATTTCAGGGATGCTTACCACTGCAGCGGTCCCCAGAAGAGCTTTTTTCAGGAAATTCCTGCGCGAATTGCTACTATTTTCCATTATATTCCAAGTTTATACCATTTAACAGCATTTGAATAATATATCTTTTCAACAACATCTTTCGGAAGCTTCAGTCCGGAGAATCTCCCCCTGAACTTATCAGAAGTCATTTCTTCATCTGAGGTGAAATACTTCCAGTCGTCAAGCCAGGTTGCATGCATACTTTTTTTGAACTGTTCGGAATCTGAATTGCCGCTGTCGCCCACATCGGTTCCGTAAAGAAGCCTGTCCTGATATCTGATGCAGAAATCCCGGACCCTCTTACGGTCCTGGGCCGACTGGTACTGAAGGTGACAGATCCTGGCCGACATGTCAACCGCCATATTGGGGAACCTGTCGAGCCTCTTTGCAAGAGAATCCACATTCCATTCGAGGCTTGCAAGGTGACATCCGATAAAGGTAAGGTCGGGATGCTTTGCAAGCATGTTATCCCTGGCATTTATCTGATCTTCGTACGAAGGATATTCAGGATGGAGGAACATGTGATAATGAGGATTACGGGCAAAATAGCTGCTGTCGCTCGAAACCGTCATCTGATCAAGCGGGAGCCAGCAATTGCGGGGTTCGCCGAGATGGCCTGTAATTGGCAGTCCCCTTCCCTTGATATAATCAATGACCGGGTCAAGGCCGGGGTCATCGACCATGATGAACCGCCCTGATCTGTCGCGAACCGTCATTCCGATGTTTTTCCAGATTTTTACTGTAATGCCGCCCTGAGAAAGATCTTTTTCAAGTCCTGAGATGACCTTGCTGCTCCAGTCGGGAGTTCCCCATCCGGCTGTGTCAAAAAGGAAGGTGGGTCCGTAAAACACTCTGCCCGGATGCTTCTGAGCCGAATAACCAGCACTTTCATGCTGCCGGCTTATGTTGGCAGAATCGCCATGGTCGACGCCCAGGGTTATAAGAATGAAATTGTCTTCCGTGGCAATCTCTTCAAAATATCCCGTCTTGCCGTTTATATGCACATGGGAATCTATTTTGGTCAGCGATCCGAAATCTTTTTCCGAATAGTATCCGTTCCGGCATCCTGAAAAGATCAAACAATGAAATAGCAGTAACTGCAGGCTTATTCTCATGGATGGATTTTTATGACGTATTAAAAATAGGAAAAAAAGTCGTTGATATCGAGGCAGAGGTAAAATTAGATAAATTAATGTCTGATCTGCGCAGAGCGCAGGGCACAGGGATCAGGG
>JAFGXK010000088.1 GCA_016936695.1 Bacteroidales bacterium
ACACCCCAGTGGATGAACATGCCGAATTTGGCATCCTGAAACCATTCTCGGGCTTTCAGGTTTTCAGGAGTTGGCTTATAGGCGTTTTGCCCTGCTGCAGCGAGCGTGACAAAAGAAATTGAAATAAGGAGGAGTTTTTTGAGCATATTATTTCTCTTTTGATTTTGGTTTGAATTTTTCAGTAACAAGTTCGGGCCATTTGAGATCGAGGGTCTCCAGAGCTTTCAGAACTGCTTCAGCTACCGCATAGGTTTTCTGCCAGTTCATGTCTGACGGTACCAGCTGCCATGGGATGGTATTGCAGTTGTTAAGGATCTTTTCATATACCTCCATGTACTTGTCCCATTTTTCCCTGGTGTCCCAGTCACCGTCCTTATGCTTCCAGTGCTTTTCCTTGAGTTCTATCCTCTCCATGAGCCTTTCTTTCTGGGCCTCCATGGAAACATTCATGAAGAACTTCAGGATAACAGTGCCGTTGTTCTCAAGCAGCTTTTCAAAGTCGTTGATCACATTGTAGCGTTTCTCGATAACGTCCTCAGGAATGTATTTTTCAACCGAAGGAACGAGGATATCCTCATAATGCGACCTGATGAATATCTTCATTTCTCCTTTCCGGGGAACCACATTGTGAACCCTCCAGAGGAAATCATGTGCATACTCCTCTTCTGTCGGTTTCTTGAAGCTGTGGATCTTTACTCCGAGGGGATTGCAGTATTTCACCAGCCCTTTGGTCACCCCGTCTTTTCCTGAAGCATCAGTGCCCTGCAGAACTATCAGCAGGCTGAACTTGTTCTGGGCATACATCTTATTCTGAAGTTCTCCGATCTTCTTCAGAATCTTCTTTGTTTTATCCTTTATCTTGTCCTTGTCCCACTCCTTGTTGAATGTCGGATAATCTTCGATCTTGATTTTCATATTATTGGGTTTTTTGACTAATTTGTTTTATACAATCACAGTCCGGTTTGCTTTTACATACTTGGTTTCCTGTTATTCAAGTACCTCTTTCAGGGAAGCGAGAATAGGTTCTGTTGATATCTTTGAACCTACTGCGGCTATCATCCATTGCTGGGGGGTGAGCCTTCCCTGTGAGAACATCCTGTCGACTTCAGGGGCAAGCTTCTTGTCTTTCAGGTATTTCTCGATCTGGAACTGTACGATATGGCCGTATGAATAGTTTGGAAGGTAGAGCGGCACCTCGATCATATGGGAATAAATTGCCAGCACGGGTGAATCCTTTACACCGAATACGGGGGAAAAGTACTTGTTCCACGTTTCTACTGCGAAGTCTATTGTCTTTTCCTTCAGTTGGGCAGGAGTTGCTTCAGGGTTGGCATACAGCCACTTCCATGTCAGCATCTCGGTCATTCCCACGCCCATGATTTCCATAAGCGACCAGGCGGCATCAAGAACCTCCATTTTTTCATTTTCCGGGTCATTCTGCTTGATTCCGAGCAGGTCCAGGTCGCGATGCTGGAACACAAAGGCAAGCGCTTCTGTCACGGCAGTGTTTGGAACACCTGACATTGTATAATAGTCGACGTCATAAAGCGAAATAGTCTGTTCCACGTTGTGCCCGAACTCATGAACGGCGATGTTGTAACCTTTGTAGTCCATTCCCTTTTCAGATACCCTTGTTCTCAGGTGGGAACTTGCTCCCTTCATTGCAGCGCCCCAGGCATGCCCTGAGCCTCTGGCAGGATCAACAACAATCTTATCGGCAATGTACTTAGCGCGGTCAGGTGTCCACCCAAGATTTTTAAGCATCACCGGCATCTGTTCCCTGAATGCGGCCGGACTTGGATAAAGTGCCGAGGTAAGCTCTGTGAGCCTGTCTTCGGGATAGCTGTTACGGGCTTTGAAGCCATCATACCAGATGTCATAAGGCCTTAGATCCCTTCCGAGCCTTTCGCTTATCATCTTTCCGAGTCTTGCAAGTTCAGGTGAGCTCAGGTATGAATCGAAAAGAGCCTCAATCTCTTCCTGTGAGATTTCCATTTCAGCCGAAAATTTCCTGAGAATCGCTGTGTTCATCTCAGGATTATACGGATCTACAGCTTTATGTGCTTTGAATATGTTCAGGACATGCTCATAGCGGGTGTCAGGTTCGGGATCAGCTGCTGACGGAGTTCCTCCCTTTGTAACCTTGTTTGCGAAAGGAGCCCATTCATATTCCGGGTTGTTTATTACAGTCTTTGGTATTTCCTGCCGGATAATACGCTCCATGACCTTATAGATCATTTCCTGTTTCTCGGCACCTTTTTCGCCTGCTGCATAGTTTGATTTGATTTCATCCCTGAGATTCCAGTGCGACAGCAGCACCATATCGTCGGGGAAGATCTGCCGGTCGTCGTCGGTTCTGAGCTTTCCCATGCAGATGTTGTACTCGGCAATGTACATTTCGGCGTTTCCAGTGGCAACATTCATTGCCTGGCTGAGTTCGGCAGGCACTCTCGAGACGAACATGTCGCCCATCCTTGCCATAGCCCATTCCTCACGGCTCCATGAAGGCCCTAAAGTCTCTTTTTCTTCAAGGGAGTAATAAGGGAAATTGAGCGCGATGTAGAAGGCGATCTTGTTTGAATAGAAATCGTCCGACAGGTGTGAGCCGGGAGAGTATGTCCCGAACATTCTGTCTACATCATCAATCTCACCGGTAGCTTCATCGAGGTTCTTTCTCAGGTCGAGGGTTATCTCGTTGAAATTGCCCGAGAGGGATTCAAAGAAGTTGCTCATTTTAATGAATACCTGCTTCCGTTGAGCAGGATCGGCTATGTAACTGGCTTTTACAAAATCCGAGAATTCAGCGGCAGTTCCGTCTTCCTGCCTCCAAAGCGATGCAGCATGTCTGACTCCTTTTTCAAGCAGCCGTATATCGGCCCCGGGTTTTTCAGTCCGAATGCCCTCTGTAATTGAAGTTATTGTTGCATCGTCAATTGACAGCAGGGCAGTTCCGCCCTTTTCTTCTCCTTTTTTCTGGGATGAGCAGCCGGCGGCAATGATAAGTAAAAGCATAATGTATTTCTTCATAATCAATATGGTTTATACAAATATAGTTTGTTTTATTCAAGAGGCCCCGTAACCTTCTCAACTTCGTGAAGTATCTCGCACGATTTCACCAGTTCCTTCATTCTGGTGTGATCGGGGTATAATGGTCTGTCAATATCCAGAAAATCCACATATTTTCTTATTACATCCTTTGCCTTCTGGACTCCGGCTCCGAAACTGTACTCCTCCTTCCGGAAATCCAGTGCCTGGGCTGCAGCCATGAATTCTATGCCAAGTATTCCGTATGCACAGTCGAGGATCTGGTTGTTCTTGATGGAAGTGTTCATACCCATCGATACAAAGTCTTCCTGATCGGCTGCAGCCGGGATTGACTGTATTGATGCAGGAACTGATAGTATCCGTTGTTCGACAATGAGAGTGTCGGCTGTGTACTGGCTGAGCATCATGCCAGAGAACATTCCGGCGCCCTTTGTGAGGAAGTCGGGAAGTCCAACGCTCAGCGCCTGGTTGTTAAGCCTGTTCATTCTTCTTTCCGACATTACGCTTACCATGGTGATGCATGCTCCTGCCATATCCATCGGGACACAGACTGGTGAGCCCTGGAAATTTGCGCCTGATATCTGGATATTCCTGTCGGGAAAAAAGACCGGGTTATCGCCGACTCCGTTCATCTCTATTTCAACCTGCGATTTTGCATAGGCCAGCATGTCGTGGGCTGAACCAATAACCTGCGGGGTTGATCTCATCGAATAGGCATCCTGGACCTTCGATTTTACCCTTCCTTCCTTAAGGTCGCCTCCCGTGATGCACTTATTGATCGCATTGGCGCTCCTTACTGCCCCCTTGAAGCCCCTTGCCTCATGAAGCAGAGGCGTGTAAGGTTTCATGTTTGCCTTAAGGGCCTCGAGTGTCATTGAAGCTGCTATTTCAGCCTGCTTCAGCCAGTTGTTTGCATCGACAAGCCAGATGGCGCTCATCGCGGTCAGCATGTTCGAACCGTTGATGGCTGCAAGACCATCGCGTGCCTGAAGTCCGGGGACCTTTATTCCTGCTTCCTTCATGGCGTCGGCCCCATCCATCAGTTTTCCCTTGTAATATGCCTGTCCTTCACCTAAAAGTAAAAGTGCAATCTGCGACATTGGGGCAAGATCGCCAGATGCACCGACTGACCCTTTCTGGCACGCAAAGGGAGTAACACCCCTGTTAAGCATTTCCACAAGGGTTTCTGTTATTTCAAGCCTGTTGCCGGAATTTCCGTGAGCGTGTACGTTTATCCTGCCCAGCATGGCACCCCTTACAATTTCGATCGGGGCCGGATCACCAATGCCGGCTGCATGATTATAAACAAGATACTTCTGAAAATCCTTTATCTGGTCGTCATTCAGTACAATTTCAGAGAATTCACCTATCCCTGTGTTCACACCGTACATAATCTCATGTGCAGCAATCTTTTTCTCGAGCATTGCGCGGCACTCGTTTATCCGCTTAATGGCATCGGGATGAAGTTCCACTTTCTGCCCGTGGCGGGCAACATTTACTACATCATTGACGGTGAGATTATTTCCTGTTATGATTAAATTTTGCATGTTAGTTGGTTTCTTATGGTTTATGTTTGAATACATTCCTGCCTGCAGACAGGAAAAGGAATATCAATTTCGGTACAAAAGATTGCAGAATGAAAAAATATTACAGATTGCCTGGATATTTCAGCAGAGGCCTGACCGGTTGATTTTAATCTTGTATTCAAGAACCCAGTTGTATTCCATGCTTTTGAATTAATATCTCAAAATTATTAAAATTTGCAAAATTCCATCAGATTATTCTTTATTTTTAATGGTCTGATATCTGTCTGGCGGCAGACAGGTAAGCCACACATTGTTGATAATCAAAAAGTCGGGATAAACCAATATTTAAAGCTATGAAAAGAGTCACAGGTATTTTCATGTTAATCCTTCTGGTTGCAGGATATAGCTGCAGACCAAAGGAAAAAAGTTCCGTGAAAGCTGAGATTAGTTTCCCCAGGGATGAAGGCTGGTTGTTCGATGGGAAATCGCTGAACGGATGGGAGATCACCAATTTCGGACCTCAGGGACCGGTTAGTGTTTCGGATGGAAATATTGTACTCGGTATGGGAGATGGTTCAACCGGTATCACATGGAAGGAGGAGTTCCCGGTTGACAACTATGAGGTCAGTCTGGAGGCAATGAAGGTAGACGGGAACGATTTCTTCTGCGGCTTGACATTTCCAGTTGGTAAGGATCCATGCACCCTTATCGTCGGCGGCTGGGGAGGAACGGTTGTGGGACTTAGCAGCATAAATGGAATGGATGCCTCCGAGAATGAGACTTCAACGCTTATGCAGTTTGAAAAGGACAGGTGGTACGGGATCCGCGTTAGAGTGGCAGGCGGAAAAATTCAGGCCTGGATAGATGAAGAACAGGTGGTTGACTTTACAATTGGCGATAACATGATATCCATCCGGCCTGAGGTTGAATTGTCCAAACCCTTCGGCATAGCGTCGTGGCACACAACTGCAGCCTTAAGAAATATCAGGGTCGAACAGGGCGGGATTGAAAAATGATCCCGTTTAAATTCACATTATATACATACCGGATGTTAAATCAACAGACTATGAGAAAGCATATTTTGATTCTTCTTCTGGCTGCCGCAGCGGTTTCGTGCAAGACAAACCAGTTGTATATTAATGTTCTTCAGCCTGCTCCTGTCACCATGTCGCCGGGGATAAAGAAAGTCGGAATCATAAACAGGAGCATCCCCACCGATGAGACTAAAACGCTGGATGCGCTCGACAGGGTGCTTTCGCTCGAAAGTACCGATCTCGACAAGGACGGCGCCTGGGAATGCATCACAGGCGTTGCTTCGGAACTAAAGAACAATGACAGGTTCTCGGAGGTTGTTCTGCTCGATGACATTGATTTCAGATCGTCGAGAATCGGCATCCTTCCTCCGATGCTTTCAAACAGGATTGCCGACAGTATATGCAGGGTAAAAGGCATTGATGCCCTGTTTGCCCTGGAAAGGTTTGATACTGATACCCGGATATCAACTTCGTCGGCAGGATCCGTTGAAACAGCGGTCGGGAACCTGCCCTTTCTAGGATTTCAGGTTACGATGGAGACCATCATTAAATCGGGATGGAGGATATATTATCCTGCCGAAGGCAGGATTCTTGATGAGTTCAGCTTTGCCGAATCTCTGGGCTTCACGGCGAAAGGTATCAGCATCTTAGCCGCTGCCGGCGCCCTCAAGGATAGGAAGAATGCTATCAGAGAGGTGAGCCGCAACGCAGGAATGGCCTATGCGGAAAGGATACTTCCATACCGGCTGAATGTGAACAGAGATTATTTTGTCAAGGGAACCAACAATTTTAAAATAGCCAGAAGAAAAGCCCAGATGGGTAAATGGGATGAGGCCGGTACTCTATGGGATACGGAGACTGCTAATCCGAAGGCAAAAATAGCCGGGAGGGCATGGTACAACATGGCAATCCTTTCAGAGATAAACGGAGATATCGATAAAGCCATGGAGCTGGCCGCCAGGGCATGGGAAGATTACAAGACCAGAAAGGCCCTTGATTACACCAGGATACTTGAGAGAAGAAAGGATGACAAAAGACTCCTCGAGATACAGGAGATCAAGGAGTAATAAAAGTTGAAAAGGGATAAAAAACAGTGGTTGGTTAAAGAATAATACTAAAACAAAAATAATGATAAGAAAATTACTCATTGCGGTTTTGCTTTTTGCATCTGTTACCTTGTCTGCCCAGCGGTATACTCCTGACTGGAATTCAATTGACAGCCGTCCTGTCCCTTCGTGGTTTGAGGACTCTAAATTCGGTATCTTCATTCACTGGGGAGTCTATTCTATTCCTGCCTGGGGACCGACAGGCAGCGATGTGGGCGTTTACGACAAGTATGCTGAATGGTATTGGAACAAACTGCTTAACAAG
>JAFGXK010000089.1 GCA_016936695.1 Bacteroidales bacterium
AATGGCAGAACTCATGCACCTGTTCCTTTTTATGTTTCCGACAGGGGATATGGAGTCTTTATCAATAGCTCAAGATACCTTACCGTATATGCAGGTACCGGTGTGAGAAGGGATAGCCCCGAAGCGCCTGAGGAGCGTGACCGGAATACTGACAGGGAATGGTCTGCCCAGCCATACTCAGATGCTGTCGAGATACTTGTTCCGACCGAAGGGGTTGATGTATACATTTTTGCCGGACCTTCAATGCTTGATGCAATCAGGAGGTACAACCTTTATTCCGGAGGTGGATGTCTGCCGCCAAGGTGGGGCCTTGGATTCACACAGAGAGTTCCCACACTTTTTACTGCTGGTCAGGTGATAGAGGAAGCAGGAGAATTTGAAAAACGTGGTTTCCCTCTTGATTTTATAGGTCTGGAACCCGGATGGCAAAGCAGGTCTTATCCATGTACGCTTGAATGGGATACGATACGATATCCTGACCCTCAGTCATTTATACAAATTATGGCTGATATGAAAATCAGGCTTAACCTATGGACTAATCCCTATATCTCATCAAGGTCGTCATTATACGATAGTATTTTACCATTTACCGGTTCACATACAGTTTGGGGCGGGGTCGTGCCTGACCTTACAATCCCGGAAGCAGTGGATATATTCTCAAACCACATAGATAAAAACCAGATTGAAATAGGCATTAGCGGTTACAAGATCGACGAGTGTGACGGCTATGACAAATGGCTCTGGCCCGATGTGGCATTATTTCCATCGGGAAACACCTCTGAACAGTTACGGCAGACTTACGGCCTGTTCCTTCAGAAAATGACTACTGATCTCTACCGCCAAAAGAATAAGCGTACCTATGGCCTGGTGAGAGCATCAAACGGAGGTGGTTCTTCATTCCCCTATGTGATATATAATGATTATTACAGTCATGAGGATTTCATTACAGCTTTAATAAACAGCGGCTACAGCGGCGTTCTCTGGACACCTGAAGTCCGAAGCTCAAAAACAGGCGAAGAATGGCTGAGACGTTTCCAGACAGTCTGCTTCTCTCCGATGGCAATGATAAATGCATGGGCCAGCGGAACCAAACCATGGTCATTCACGGAAGTTGAGGACGAAGTTAAAGAGTACGCCCTGCTCAGGATGCAGCTTATCCCCTATCTGTATTCAGAATTCGCAAAATATCATTTTCATGGGACACCACCTTTCAGAGGCATGAATACAGAACCGGGATTTGATCCGAAAGTAACGAAAGATATCAGTAACTCCGGTATAGAAGATAATCCATATAATGAAGCAGTTATAAAGGAAATAAAGGACCAGTATATGGCCGGTGAATACATACTTGTTGCACCAGTTTTTGCCGGTATAGTAACAAGGGATGTTGTTCTTCCACAGGGAAAATGGTTCGATTTCTACACCGGAGAATATGCCGGAGACGGTGAAGTGATCAGGATTACCCCGGGTCTTTCCAGAATGCCTGTTTACGTGAAAGACGGTGGAATAATCCCTATGATGAAGCCTGAACTGCATGCACCGTCTGCCGGACAGAAATATGATCTTGAAATAAGACATTATGGCACAAGTGAAGGCAGTTATATGATCTATGATGACGATGGCGAAACTTATGATTATGAAAAAGGTATATTTTCATGGCGTGAAATAAAGGTTACGACCGATAAGAAAGGAAGACCGTATGGAACAATGGAAAAGGCGCAAAATGGAAAACCGGACAATATAGGAAAGGTGACATGGAGGTTTATGTCCTTTAAATAAAATCCTCAGGATTGTGCTGTATTGCATAATGTATTCGTGATGAAAAAGCGTTTGCTGGTAGATTCGGATCGCTTGCGACTGAATTTCCGGAGTGCATGACAGACAAGCAGATGTGGATACACGAAAACTTTCCGTTCATATCCTGGAAACAGATAGTGTTTTGCGGCGATAAGAATATGATAAAAGCCGATATTATGATCGATGACCACTTCAAAAATCTTGACAACTTCGACGGCCTGACGATACTATTCACTCAGCCTCATAACATACTCGTCGAATATTCCAGACATACAAGAGTGAATTCGTGGGAAGAAATAGAAAAACTTCTGACATGGCAGGGCTTTTATCATAATTAACCCGTGCGACAGACAGAACTGGGTATTTGATACAGTACCAAAATTTATATCTTTGGAAGAACCAACCTGAAAAACTTAATAAATGGAAAAAGACCTCAAACCGAAACGCCTTTACTCCCTTGATGCCCTCAGAGGATTTGACATGTTCTGGATAATGGGCGGTGAAGCAATTTTTGCCGGACTGGCAAGTCTGACAGGATGGCCCGTGCTTAAATGGTGGGCAAATCAGCTTGAACATGTAGAGTGGCACGGATTCCAGTTTTATGACATGATATTTCCTCTGTTCCTTTTTATCGCCGGAATATCGTTCCCCTTTTCCATGGCAAAACGTATCGCCAACAACCAGTCAAGGAGCGCTGTTTACAGGCACGTGATATACCGCGGATTGATCCTGGTGCTGCTGGGAATCCTTTATAACAACGGAGTAAGGTTTAATCTCGGGGAACTTCGCTACGGAAGCGTACTCGGCAGAATTGGTCTTGCCTGGATGTTCGCTGCGCTGATATTCATGAACACTAAACTGACCTGGAGAATAGTCTGGTTCTGGGTCATTCTTATAGGATACTGGCTTCTGCTGCTTCTGTTTCCTGCTCACGATCTGGGCTCTTCTGATCCATTCTCACAAACGGGCAATCTTGCCAGTTACATCGACAGGATTCTGATGCCCGGAAGACTGTATCTTGGCAACCACGACCCCGAAGGACTATTCAGCACGATACCTGCAATAGGTACCGCTCTTCTTGGAATGTTCACGGGAGAATTCATGAAATCGGATTACCTGAGCAGCAAAAAAATCAAAAAGGTACTGTACCTGGCCGGAGCTGCAATATTGCTGATGATCCTGGGCAGGATCTGGCACCAGTTCTTCCCTATCAACAAGAACATCTGGAGCAGTTCATTCGTAATTTATGTAGGAGGTCTGAGCATGCTTCTCTTTGCCATCTTTTATCTCATTATCGACGTCTGGAATTTCAGGAAATGGGCCTTCTTTTTCGTCGTCATCGGGATGAATCCAATTACGATCTACCTCGCCAGGAAGATAATCAACTTCAACCGGGCATCGGATTTCTTCTTCGGCGGTTTCGTTAAGGTACTTCCGGAAGCATGGACTCCACTTATCAACGGTATAGGAATAACCGCAGTGGGATGGGTTTTCCTGTACATACTTTATAAAAAGAAGATCTTCCTGAAGGTATAATCTCTGTTCAAAATCACAAATCACAATTCACAAATCACAATTCACAATTCACAAATCACCAAAATCAGAATTATGCACAAGATTATGGTTCTCCTGATGGCTCTGCTGACAGCATCCGGCATACGCGGGGCAGCGCAGGAAACTGCGGTGAAAATAACTGACACCAACACCCCTCTCCATGCCATGAAACCCGATTATCCGGTTCCATACGGTCCTGCAGCAGCTGAGGAAATCAAGGCGGTGCTTGACCGTCTGCTGAATTATCTCGATGCTTCCACTCCCGCCAGAATGATTGACAGCAAAACAAAGACTGAGTTAAATACCGGGGACGGCCTGACCCGTACTGCCATTTTTGAACCAGGGGTATTCAGGCTCATCAGCTATGAATGGGGGGTAACCTATGGAGCTATGTTGCTTGCCGGTGAAGCAACGGGAGATGACCGGTTCACCGGATACACCCTCAAAAGAATGGAACTGATATCGAATGTTGCAAATTATTACCGATCGCTCGACATGCCCGCCGAAAGAATGAACAATCCCGTCGGATCGGTTCTCGAGCCTCGGGCGCTTGATGATGCCGGATCGATGTGTTCGGCCATGATCAAGACAATAAATGCAGGCGGAAGCGGATCGCTGCGACCTTTGACAGACAACTATATCGACTATATCTCGAATAAGCAGCAAAGGCTTCAGGACGGCACTCTTGCCCGTAACAGACCTTTGCCCAACACCCTGTGGCTCGACGACCTTTATATGAGCGTCCCGGCCCTTGCCCGGATGGGAAAACTGACAGGCGACAACGATTATTATGAGGATGCCTGCAAACAGATCATTCAGTTTTCAGGGAGGATGTTCAATTCAGGAAAGGGTATCTGGATGCATGGCTGGGTGGAAGATATGGATCCTCACCCTGAGTTTCACTGGGCACGCTGCAATGGATGGGCGATGCTTGCCATGACTGAGCTGCTCGATGTACTGCCTGAAGGCTACCCCCTGAAGAAGGACATTCTCAATCTCTATCGTGCACATGTTAAAGGAGTCGCCTCATTCCAGTCGGGATCAGGATTCTGGCATCAGCTTCTCGACCGGAACGATTCCTACCCCGAGACATCGGCTACAGCAATATTCACATATTGCATTGCCCACGGGGTAAATATGGGCTGGATCGATTCAAAGGCCTATGGTCCGGCAGCGGTACTAGGATGGAATGCCGTACAGACAAAGGTCAATGAAGAGGGTCAGGTTGAAGGAACATGTGTCGGCACCGGGATGGCATTTGATCCGGCATTCTACTACCACCGTCCGGTCCATCCCGCTGCAGCTCACGGTTATGGTCCGGTCATCTTGGCCGGAGCCGAGATGCTTAAGCTGACCAGAAATTTTGAGATAGAGATCAACGATTCAGCAGTTATGTTCTACAAACCGGGGACCGACTGGAGGAATTACAGATATTGACCAAACCATCCGGAATTTCGAAATTAAGTATCAACCCTGCACCATGAAGAAAAAGATACTGTTTTTAATGCTGCTTGTCTCACAGTTGCTTCCTGCACAGCAGATAGCCTGGCCTGAGATTACGAGTGAGAACAAGCCATGGACCCGCTGGTGGTGGCCGGGAAGCATAGTTACAAAGCCTGACCTCACCGCCGCGATGGAGAAATACCACAATGCCGGTCTGGGTGGTATGGAGATCGCAGTGATCTACGGTGTAAAAGGGCAGGAAGACAAGTCCATCAATTACCTGTCGCCACTTTGGATGGACATGTTTACCCATGTCCTGAAAGAAGGCGAGCGTCTCGATCTTGGGATAGAACTCGCCAACGCATCAGGATGGCCCTTCGGAGGACCGTGGGTCAGTCCGGCCGATGCCACCAAGAATGTCAACTACAAGACCTGGCCAAAAGCCGGAGGCGATTCACTGACAGAAAAGGTCGAGTTCATCCAGCAGTCTCTTGTAAGGTCTGTAGGTGAAAGGCCCGACATAAATAAGCTTAAAGATCCGATCAGCCAGAACGACAATCTCCAGCGGTATGCCCTCGACCAGATCAGGTTTGAAAAGCCCATTCCGCTGAAAACCCTGATGGCATATTCCGACAGCGGCATCGTAGCAGATCTGACAGGATTTGTCACCCCCGAAGGAAAACTCGACTGGACAGCCCCGCCCGGAAAGTGGACGCTTTACGGCGTTTTTCAGGGATGGCACGGAAAAATGGCTGAACGAGCCGGTCCGGGAGGCGAGGGAGAAGTAATTGATCATTTCTCGGGACTGGCAATTGACAATTATCTGAAGCATTTCGACACCATATTCAAGGACTATGATATAAAGTCGCTCCGGGGTTATTTCAATGACTCATATGAAGTTGATGACGCCTCAGGTCAGGCCGACTGGACGAACGATCTCTTCAGCGAGTTCATCATCAGGAGAGGATACGATCTGAGGGGCCATCTTCCGGCGCTTTTTCAGAAAGATGATCCTGAGAAAAACGAAAGAGTGCTCTCCGATTACCGTCAGACCATCTCCGATCTGATACTCGCAAAATTCACAACACACTGGACGGAATGGGCTCACCGGCAGGGCAAGACAACCAGAAACCAGGCTCACGGATCGCCAGGCAATATACTCGATCTTTATGCAGCAGTCGACATACCCGAAACCGAAGGCAACGAACTGACAAGACTCAAATTTGCATCGTCGGCTGCAAATGTTACCGGAAAGAAATATGCATCATGTGAAGCAGCAACATGGCTGAATGAACATTTCCTGTCATCGCTGGGCGATATCCGGAAAGCAGTGGACCTGTTCTTTCTTGCCGGGATAAACCATGTATTTTACCATGGAACATGCTACTCACCTCAGGACGAACCCTGGCCCGGATTCCTCTTCTATGCAGCTGTCGAGCTTACGCCGGTCAATCCGCTCTGGCACGATTTCAGCGGACTCAACAAATATGTATCAAGAGTGCAGTCGTTCCTTCAGCAGGGAATGGCCGACAACGACATACTGCTTTACTTCCCGGTCTTCGACAGGTATGCAGACTATGGAAGAGGAATGCTCGAGCATTTTGACGCCATAAGTCCGGCTTTCAACGGGACACCCTTCAGGACGGCTGCCGATGAAATGATAAGGAAAGGATACGGATTCGACTACATCTCCGACCTTCAGCTGACAAACACAATACCGCTCGGAGGACTTCTCCAGACCGAGGGAAATGTTTACGGCACCATAGTAGTACCCGAGTGCAAATACATACCCGTTGAAACGTTTTCACAACTACTGAGACTTGCCAATGAAGGATCAAAGGTGATATTCCTTGGCAACCTCCCGGAGAACATATCCGGATGGGGCGACGCAGAGGAAAAAACAGCATTTTTTGAAACACTCAAATCAGGGATCCGTTTTGCCCCTACAAACAATCCGCAGGTGATGAAAGCAAGCTACGGCGAAGGATCGCTGATCACCGGCAGTAACCTTGAGCAGCTCATGATCTTTGCAGGAATACCGAGAGAAACCATGACCGATCACGGACTTGACTTTGCCAGGCGGCAGAACCTTGATGGAACAGTATACTTCATTACAAATCAGAGCGACAAGCCCTTTGACGGCTGGGTATCCCTTCAGGCAAGCGGCGGATCAGCAGCCATTTTCAATCCGATAGACGACAGGCTGGGGCTGGCAAAGATCAGGATAACAGCCGGCAGCAACCTGGAAGTATACCTGAGGATCGATCCGGATGAATCGCTGATTATACAAACCTACGAAACAGTACAAAAGGGCAAACCCTACCAGTTTTATGATCCAGTCTCCGCTCCTGCCCCGGTAAAAGGCACATGGAAAGTTGAATTCATTGATGGTGGGCCTTCACTTCCAGCATCTGTGGAGAGTGCAGGTCCGGTTTCCTGGACAAGTCTTGAAGGCGATGAATATCAGAACTTTTCAGGCACTGCCCGGTATACTGTATATTTCAAAAAACCTGCAGTTAAAGGAGATGCCTGGCTCCTGGATCTGGGGAAAGTATATAACAGCGCCAGTGTTATGCTTAACGGGAAGAAGGTTGCCGTTCTTCCCGGTCCGGGGTTCTCTGTAGTCATCGGCAAGAAATTGTTAAAAGCGAATAATTCTCTTTTGCTAGAGGTTTCAAACCTTATGGCTAACAGGATTGCATGGATGGACAGAAACGGTGTCCAGTGGAAGAAATTCTATAATGTTAATATGGCTGCCCGGCTGAGAGAGAATAATAAGAATGGTGTGTTTGACGCTTCGGCATGGGAACCTCTTGAATCGGGACTGCCCGGACCGGTCACAATCACACCCCTTAAAAAGATCAGATAAATAGCTATAATATACTTATAATCAACCTCCATGAAACCAAAAAAGATCAACCGCAGGATATTCCTCAGGAATACTGCCGCAGCGGCAGCCGGACTTGCATTATCCGGCTCATCTGCATGGGCCGGCTCTTCCGAAAGTCCGGCAATAAAGAACAAACTTCCCCGCTGGAAGGGGTTCAATCTCCTTGACCTCTTCTCCCCCACTCCGCCGCAGAATCCGGGTTCAAACAGAACCACCGAAGAGGATCTTAAATGGATGGAAGACTGGGGCTTTGATTTTGTAAGGATCCCTATGGCATATCCTAGGTATTTATCGTTCGACAGGTCAAGGGATATCACAAAGGATGAGATCTGCAATTTTGACCAGAAGGTACTGGAAGAGATTGACAACCTGATCTATATGGCAAACAGGCATAACCTGCATGTGAGTCTCAACCTTCACAGGGGGCCTGGCTACTGCATCAACGCCGGATTTCATGAGCCTTTTAACCTGTGGAAGGACAAGGAAGCCCAGGATGCATTCTTTGCTCACTGGAACATGTGGGCTGAAAGATACAAGGACATCTCTCATGAGAAACTGAGCTTCGACCTGCTGAATGAGCCGGCCTACATCGAGGATATGAATGACCAGTTTGCACAGAAGGGACCTGTTCCGGGAGACATTTACCTCAAGGTGGCTGTCGGTGCCTCCGATGAAATATGGAAATACAACAAAAAACGCCTGATCGTGGCCGACGGCAACAGCGGCGGAAGCAATGTGATACCCGAGCTGGCTGATCTGAATATTGCCCAGAGCTGCCGCGCGTACTATCCGCATTATGTGTCGCACTACCAGGCTTCATGGGTGTGGAAGAATCCTGCTGATGCTCCCATGCCGGTATGGCCAGGTGTTATCGACGGCAAACAGTTCGGGCGTGTCCAGCTTGAGGAGTTCTACAAGCCATGGCTTGAACTGGTCGACAAGGGCGTGGGTGTTCACTGCGGTGAAGGCGGATGCTACAATAAAACTCCGCACAATGTATTTCTGGCATGGTTCGGCGACATTCTCGACATACTTACGCCTCACAACATCGGCTATGCTCTCTGGAATTTCAGGGGCGACTTCGGGATACTTGATTCACGCAGGACCGATATTGACTATACCGACTGGTATGGTCACAAGCTCGACGGGAAACTGCTCGAACTGCTTAAGAGGTATTAGGAAAAAGGCGTAAAGGCGTAAAGGCGTAAAGGCGTAAAGGCGTAAAGGCGTTAAGGACGGTAAGGCGTTAAGGAGATCAGGGCCAAAGGCGGATCAGCCAGTTAATCAGTCATCAAGGGCCTGGTAGACCATTGCTTTGAATTTGTTCTGGATTTCACCGTGACTGAGAGGCGACTGCTGCATGAAAAGCAGGCAGACCAGTCTTTCTTCAGGATCAGCCCAGTAAGTGGTTCCGAAATAACCTCCCCAGGCGAACGATCCTTCTGATATTCCAAGTACCGCCTGACCGTCTTCGGTAGTGATCTCGAATCCGAGGCCGAACTTGTCTTTCCCTACATTCAGGTCTCCGATCTGGTTCGATGTGATCAGTTCAACCGTGCGGCTTGCAAGCAGTCGTTTGCCGTTATACTCTCCCATGTTCAGAAGCATCTGGAGAAAGGTGGCATAATCCTTTGTCGTTGAGCTCAGTCCGGCTCCTCCCGAGAAATAGGTGCCTTTCGTAAGAGGATAATTAACATATTCCTGAGGCATGGCGATTACATTACGGTTCGCATCTTCAGTATTTACCAGTACAAGCCTCGAATGCTTCTCCTCAGGAAGATAAAACCATGTGTCTTCCATGCCTAGCGGATCAAAGATCCTGGTTTTCAGGTACTGATCAAGTTTCTGTCCCGAAAGCACCTCAACGAGATATCCTATCACATCCACATTCAGTCCATAGGTGAATTTCTCACCAGGCTGATGGACCAGCGGCTGTTTCCCCAGTATCCTGATGTCATCTCCAATCGTGATTCTGTCGTTTCCGAAGCCTCCCATGATACCTGCTTTTAAATACACGGCATTCATCATCGGAGATCCGATGCCTGCATAATCAATGCCTGACGTGTGAGTGAACAGGTCCCTGATAGTTATTTCACGCTTTGCCGGAACGGTAGTATATGTCGTATCGGCAGGATTGTATTTATCGATAACCTGCGGATTGGCAAATTCGGGTATGTACTTCGAGACAGGATCGTCGAGAAGAAATTTACCTTCCTCAAACAGCATCATGAGTCCTATGCTGACAATTGCCTTTGTCTGCGATGCTATCCTGAAGATTGCATCTGTTTGCATCGGCGTCCTGTTCTCAATGTCGCTTACGCCGAATGACCTGTTATAGATTATCTTACCATCGCGGGCTATCAATCCGGTTGCACCGGCAATCCATTTATCTTCAATACTTTGAATTATCATTGAATCGATCCTGTTAAGCCGCTCGGCTGATACCTGCACTGATTCAGGTGTTCCTGGTTTTAAAACCTTGTTGTCTTTCTTTTCCGTGCATGACCAAAGAAGCAGAACAGCCAGGATAATCTGAGGGAGAATAAATTTTTTCATGAGGTTGAGGTTGAGGTTAAGGTTGAGGTTGAGGTTGAGGGAATTACCGGATTGGTTATGTTTCAGAGGGCTATTTGATTTTATACATTTCTGATCCGGCCAGCAGGAAACATCCGAGTCCGAAATCCTCAAAATTCGGCATGGTGTCATAACCCACCGGCTGGCTGTCGGAAGGTTGCTTGCCTGTTCCCTGGACATATCCCAGGAAACCGTTGGGATGAAGAGATTCATTCAACATGGCAGACCATGCTTTTTCAACAACCGGAAGGTACTTTCTTTCGCTTATGATACCCCTGTTGATGCACCATGCCATGGCATAGGTGAACATGGCAGTTCCGGTAAGTTCTTTCCCCCCGAAGTTGGAAGGGTCATGCAGGCTTGCATTCCAGTAGCCGTCGCTTCTCTGCACTTTTTTTAGCGCTTTGAACATCTGCTTAAGGGTTTTTATGTATTCCTTGCGGTATGGGAAATCGTCCGGAAGGAATTCCAGCGTGCGAACGAGAGCTGCAACAACCCAGCCGTTGCCTCTCGACCAGTAGCATCCCCTGCCATTGGGTTCGGCGTAGGGAGGATCGAAATCCTTGTCCCTCCACCAGAGATGGTCTTTTGTACTGTAGAGTCCGTTATCGCCGTGCTTGAGTTTTGTAAACATGTACATTTCGTGTGCACGGTCATAGTACCTGTTATCACTGTAAATGTGTCCGAGCCTGGCAAATACCGGCATCGACATATGGATGGCGTCTATCCAGCTCCAGTCATCAATCTTATCAGTTGCCATCATGTTGTCGATACATGCCTTTATATCCCTGATCCTATCAGTTTTTGAAGGATCCATCAGATAGAGGTCGATGTAGGTCTGGCCGCAGCACTGGTCGTCGCCATTCCGGGTGGTAATCCCGTTGCGCAGTCCCCATTTGTGAAACTCGCCCCACCTCACGGCATAGCTGAGGTATTCCGGATCGGGATTGAGCGAGTGAAGGGCCATAAGGCCTTCATAGTAAGTACCCCTGGTCCAGATATTGCTCGGGCGTTCCCGCTCGGTGATGATCGTTTTGCCCACATCGGGCCATTTCTCCATGAAGTACTTGTTTGCAAGAACCATGGCAGCCATGGTACTCTCCCTTGGAACATACTGAGCTGAGAGAAATCCGACAGAGAGAATCGAGATAAATATGAGGCTAATTAAACTCTTCATATTATTGAAGTTAATCAGATGTTTAAAAAATATCAATTTTATTTTTTTAGCCCCCTTTAGGGGGTTGGGGGTACCTTCCCAAGCAGAAATCCGGTAAGGTTTTCTGCTGCCTTCCGGTTTTCAAATCCTGAAGGGAGTCTGTCGTGGTCGATGTATTCATTATAGATCCACGGGTCGCCAATGGCGAAGACATACCCCTTTCCATATGCAGTCTCTGCGATCAGGACCTTCCCATTCTCGGTCAACAGCGATCTGGCGTTCCGTGACAAATTGATGTCGGAAACCTCCTTGATATAGATTTTGGACACACCCTTAAACACCGGATGATCTTCAAAAGCAGTACTGGCTCCCATCTCAAATTCGGTTCCGGTAACCGGGTGAAGAACGACATGATTAAACTGCATCCCGAAGTTTTTCATCAGGCGGTTCAGATGGGTAAACTCGCAATTGGGAGCATCATTGGCCAGCACCGCAAGCACCCCTCCCCTTTTCACCCACTTTTTAATTGCCTTGACATCATCAGGCATGATATAATTGGGTGTTTTTGATTCGGTTGTGGTATCAGGATCGACGATGATATATACATCTATGTTCTTCAGAACCGATGCCAGCGGCTTTTCAATTGTTGTGGTCCTTGCTCCCATGGAGGTGAATATCTCCCCCCATCTCGAATAACCGCTCCATTCAGTGTCGGTCCACAGGTAATGGAACGGCTGACCCGTTTTAGCATTGGTCTCGCGGTTAAACCAGTTGTCGAGTCCGACCACCGGCTGGGCAAAGGAACTCTGGAAAAAGAATCCGGTCAGAAAGAAAAATATGAGTAAAAACCGGTTAAAGGAATGCCTGAGGTGTTTCATAATCGCAATGGTTTTCATTAATAGATATCTATAGCAGTACTAAAGTCAGGTCCGCCCGTAATAAGTAATACCAAACTAAATAAAAAGCGGTTGAAATACCAAGCACATACTGCCAGGCATTTTACTCAAATACCCATCGTGCGTCAGGACAAATTTATCCATTTTCTCCCGGATTTTCAGATTAATTCTCATTGATATTATCCATAATCAGACTGACACCGGATTTTCTTTGTACAATATCCTTACAGAATTAATTATCACCGCTGAGTTTTTTCATGGCAAATAAAAATTTGATTCATTTTAATAAAAGTTATAACTTCCTGAAAGAAAATAACTGCCATGACCCAGCCCCTTTCGAGTGATCAGGCATTTATCGAAAAGCTTACCAGCATAGTTACAGCCCAACTGGCTAATGAAAACTTCGGTGTAGAAGATCTGGCAAAGATGGCCGGGATGAGTCATGCTACAATTCATCGTAAGATAAAATCCATCAGAAATCAGAATATAAGCCAGTTTATAAGGGAGATCCGGCTGCAAAAAGCAATGGAAATGCTGCAGCGGGGAGAGGGTACTATAGCCGAGGTTGCCTTCAGGTCGGGTTTCGGGAGTCCTACATATTTTATAAAATGTTTCCATGAACAATATGGAATTCCACCAGGGGATTTCAGAAAAATAAGACTCAAAACATCTCCGGAGAACCAGACAGCGGGGCAAAATCATCAACCTGCAGATCATGAAACACTGTTATCTCTGCTAAACCTGAAATCTTTTATAAAAAGCCCCCGGAACAGAAAAGTTCTTATTGCTTCATCTGGCGTCATATCAATAATCCTTGTTGTTGTTTTTTTTCTGCAGAAGCCTGCTGAAAAATCAATAGTCGTGCTTCCATTCAAGAACCTGAGCAATGACATTGAAAATCAGTGGTTTGCAGACGGAATACAGGAAGGCATCCTTAACCATCTGTTCAGGATCAGTGAAATGAGGGTTATCTCAAGGACAACTGCTGAATATTTCCGTGACAATCCGATGACATCACCAGAAATTGGAAAGAAACTGAATGTTTTTTATGTTCTGGAAGGGAGTGTCCAGAGGCATGAGCAGAAAGTCAGGATATTTGTCCAGCTGATCAATGCCAGGGATGATCAGCATATGTTTTCTGAAGAATATGAGGGTGAAATGACAAATCTCTTTGCTTATCAGAGCGATATAGCCAAAAGAGTTGCCGATGAGCTTAAAGCGGTCATTCCCGGTGAAACCATAAGACAGATTGAAAAAATACCTACCAGTAATCCTGAAGCTTATGATAATTACCTTAAAGGCCGGTTTTTGCTTCATAAGACAAATGATCAGCAGCGCTTCGATGTCAGTAAGGAAGGGCTCATGGCCAGCCTGGAGTATTATGAGAAAGCGATTGCTGCAGACAGTAACTTTGTCGAAGCATACGCAGGTCTGGCAAATGCCTGGTATAACCTTTCTGCATGGGGATGGTACCAGCCCTATTTCGAAGGAGTGCAAAAAGCGTACTATTACTGTAACAAGGCTCTGGAAATCGATCCGGATTGTGCTGAAGCTCATGCTGTCTTAGGGGTCTATCACATTTATCCTGAATTTAGGATCGAAGATGGACGCAGGGAATTAAAAACCGCACTGAAACTGAATCCTAATTTTTCAACATCACATCAATGGTATGCACAACTGCTGATGATAACCGGACCTATAGAAGAAGCCCGTGTACATATCGACCGTGCCCTGGAACTGGAGCCATATTTCTGGGTTATTCACAGTCTCAATTCCTGGATATATTACTTCGAAGAAAAATACCAGGAAGGCATAGATGCCTGTTTGACAGCATATGACCTTAATCCGGATTTCCTGACAAACACCTGGTTATTAGTCCTCCATTATGTTAAGGAGGGTGAAGGAGAAAACGCTATTAAGGCGCTTCAGCAGCTTTTTAACCGGTATCCTTCCATCAGCCATTATGCTGATGAAGTTGGGGAAGCCTACACTGAATCGGGCATTGAAGGAATTTTCACATGGCTTATAGAACTGAATAAGAATCATCCCATTCCCGCCGAAGGTCTTAGCGGGAACCCTTTTTACATTTCATGGTGGTACGCCATTATAGGCAACACGGAGGAATCAATTTACTGGCTCGAAAGAACTGTTGAAGCCGAAAAGAAACCAATGCACTATTTCAATCTTATAGCCAACAATCCCGATTTCGATATTCTGCGGGATGATCCTCGCTTTCTGGCTGTTATCGAAAAGGCAGGCCTCACTCCGTATCATAAGAGAAAAGCGAAATAAAGCGTAAGGATAGCCCAAATTCCTTTATCTGGCGCGGATATTTGGTGCCGGGGAGTCTTGAGGTCTTGCGGTCATGCAGTCATGCGGTCATGCAGTCATGCTTTGTTAGCCGAAGCCTTGGCGAAGGCTGACGGTCATGCTTTGCCAGCCATAGCCTTCTTTGACAACCGTAGCTTAAGCGAAGGTGGTGGCGAAGGCTGGCGGTCATAAAGCCAACCTGGATTCATAGTAGCTGATAGCTGACAGCTTTTTCCCCGTCTCCCGACTTCCGTCTTCTATCTTCCGTCTTCGGTCTTCCCTGCCCGACTGACGTCGGTCAGGCGGGGGTCTTCCATGTTCCCTGCCTGACCGGCTGCGTCAGCAGGCAGGCAGGCGTCTTCCTGCAATATAATTTAAGCATTTGACCTAATATTTAAGCTATTTGAAACATAGTTGCTATATACTGCTTCCTTTTTGGACCGAACTTTATATCGGTAAGCTTCAGATAAAATAAGTTTAACTTAAATATGCGACTATGAAGACACTGAAAAGAGTTTTATTCTTTATTGCAGGTATCGGACTTCTGATGGCTTGTTCGAAATCGGACAACTTCTGGGGTGATGAGCCGCTGGGAAATACCATTAAAGAAAAACAGATCCAGCCGGTGACGGTAACGGTCCCATTTAAATGTAATCTTACCGTTTGGGACCATTCAGATTATACTGATATGAGTTGTGGAGAATACCCAAACTTCTTACTTACTATGAAAGGAGAGGGCACTATTTCCCATCTGGGATCAATGACCACTGTTATGACTTTCTGCTGTAATGTGGAAACCGGAGTTTACGGGCCCACGAATGTTACATTTGTCGCCGCCAACGGAGATGAATTATACGCTGATATACCTGTTGGATATATCTTGCCAAATGATGGGTATAATTCCGACTTTTACCAAAGCTATTTTAATGATCCGATCTATATCATAGGGGGGACCGGCAGATTTGAAGGAGCCAGCGGAGAGGGAATGACAAATGCCTTTGTACATGATCCTGATCCTGAGAATACTGATGATGTTTGGCATACCGACTTTTTTAGCACAGGAACCCTTACACTAGTTAAAGGAAACTTGTAACCAATTTTAAGTACCAAATTGTCAATATCCTGGAAAGGGATTTAGTCCAGTTGCTTTAAGTTAAGATTCAACTTGAGAAGAGTGAAGTTCAGGCTTCACTTTTCTGTTAAAATAAGGTTTGAAATGTGTCAATAAATTGGAATTCAACCCGCTCCGGGGTTGACACTACATTGTGTAAAATACCCCGGATGAGATCCTAATCTATAAACACATCTTGATGATTGAAATTCTTTATTTTTCCAGCTCCTGCTGGTTTTTACCCCCCAGCCTCCCGGGAGTGGATCCTTTTGAGCCATGACCAGCAGAACCAGCAAAACCGGCAGAACTGGCAAAACCTCTTCAGTCTTCCGTCTTCCGTCTTCCGTCTTCTGTCTTCCTGCAACATAATTTAAGCTTTTGACCTAATATTTAAGCTATTTGAAACATAGTTGCTATATACTGCTCCCAATTTGGACCGAACTTTATATCAGTAAGCTTCAGATAAAATTAGTTTAACTTAAATATGCGACAATGAAACCCACATTCAAAATCCCAGGATTTCTTATTCTTATAATCTTCGCGACGCTCTGTCTTACTTCTTGTAAAAAAGACCCTGTTCCTCCGGTAGTTACCACTGAGAGCATAGCAGGGATTACACAGACAACAGCCACTTCAGGCGGCAATGTAACCGATGATGGCGGAGCTGAGGTAACTGCGAGAGGAGTGTGCTGGAACACTTCGGAGAATCCAACAGTTTCAAACAGCAAAACATCAGATGGAGCAGGGATGGGAACTTTTACCAGCAGCCTGGCCCAGCTGACTCCCGGAACAAAATATTATGTAAGGGCTTATGCCACAAACGAAGCAGGTACAGGATATGGCAATCAACAATCTTTTAATACAGGTGAGGTTTTGCTGGCAACTGTAACAACGGCTGATATTACTTCACCAACACAAACCAGTGCAGTTTCAGGCGGAAATGTAACCTCAGACGGAGGGGGGACAATCACAGCAAGGGGCGTCTGCTGGAGTACAAACCAGAATCCGACAGTTGCAGACAGCAAAACAACAGATGGTTCGGGAACCGGCAGTTTTACCAGCAATTTAACAGGTCTGACTGCAGGCACTGCTTACTATGTACGGGCTTATGCCACAAACAGCGCAGGAACAGCTTATGGATCTCAGGAAGATTTTACCACGCCTTCAGCGTTAGGTGCGATAGTATTTAATCCTGCGTTGACTTATGGTACTGTTTCTGATATTGATGGCAATACCTATAAGACCATTCAGATAGGAACACAAACCTGGATGGCTGAAAACCTGAAAACAACAAAATACAAAGATGGAATCCAAATTCCAACAGAAACCGACAATACTGCATGGATAAATTTAGCTTCTCCAGCATATTGCTGGTACAACAATGATGCAACGACATTTAAAAATGTATATGGTGCTTTATATAATTGGTTTGCGGTACAAACAGGCAAATTATGTCCTGCCGGCTGGCACGTTCCTGATAATGATGAATTTATTGAGTTTGTCACTTTTCTGGGAGGCCTAAGTGTAGCTGGCGGCAAATTAAAGGAAACAGGGACGAGTCACTGGCTCTCGCCCAATACCGGGGCTACCAACGAATCAGGATTTACAGCCCTTCCCGGAGGCCGAAGGTCTATAATTACAAATGGGACCTTCGTAACAATGGGAGAAATTGGCTTTTATTGGTCAGCCGACGAAGACGAAATCGTATATGGAGGAATTGGAATACTACACTATAATTCAGCCGAAATTGAGGGCGACGCATATTCAAAGCCAAATGGCATGTCAGTCCGCTGTATAAAGGATTAACTTTATGAAAAAGTATTTATCTATCAGAAGAATTTCGCAAATCCACTTTACGACATACAGGCTTGTGAAAGGGCAAGCCTGATATCTGTAGGTTTAGGTTAGAAGGAGAAAAGTGAAGTCAATGCTTCACTTTTCTTTTAAAAGAAGGTTTTAAATGTGTCAATAAATTGGAATTCAATCAGCTCAGGGGTTGACACTACATTGAGTCAAATACTCCGGATGGGACCCTCATCTTTATACACATCTTTTTATTAAGTTTTATCACTTCATTTCCATTTTGGGTTCTACCCCAGCTCATCCTTATTTCGAGGAGCAGGGGCGGGTGTTGCAGAAGTGAATATACTTTCCCAGGCACCCCCTAAAGCAGCCTGTCATCCCTCGCCGGACGATATCGGAAAACGTGTAGAATCCCAACATTGGATGACAATCAAAGCGAAAAACGAGTAATCATTGACCACGGAGGCGAGGGATCTCATTCAACCAGCACTGCTCTGGAAAATCTTCAGAAAGGGATTAAAAAAAGATGAGTACAAAGGGCAGCCTCCCGATAGTGGATCCTTACAGGCCATGACTGACAGAACTGGCAAAACCGCTTCGGTCTTCAGTCTTCGGTCTTCAGTCTTCCAGCAACATAATTTAAGCCTTTGAACTAATATTTAAGCAAATTGAAACATAGTTGCTATATACTGCTTCCTTTTCTGGCCGAACTTTGATCAAAGCAATTATTGTCTAACTAAAAGATTCAGCTATGAAAACATTTAAAATTATTGTGATGCTGCTCCTTGTTTCTGGCTTTGCCATTAATAATGCAAATAGTCAGAAAGTGGAAAAGGAAGTGTTTGAATACTGGTATGACCTTGCATTCCCTTGTATGGATCAAACCCTTTCAGGTTGGCTAACTGTTGAAAGAACAAAAAGGGATAATCATCTACAGGTCAGGCATTCAGGTACTCTGACAGGAAGCTCAGACGGGTTGGAATATTATGCAGAAATGATGACCAATATTACCCCGGGTCTGGATAATGTAAGATGGGATGAATTGGATCAGAAGGCAATAACTCTTACCTGGCCAGGGAATTATCATATATATAGAGAGGGTAAACTGATAGCAATTATTCATTTTGCCTTCCATTACACGGTTAATGCCAATGGCGACTATACTACTTATCACGGATATGTCTATGAATGTAATCTTGTTGGTGAGGGGAGAATAAAATAAATTAACCTGACCGGCCTGGGAGAAAGTAGAAATATATGCCAGCCACGGGCATATGTCACCGGTCATTTGGCTTTGGGTTAAATAGGATCAAATCAGAAGTGAAGTGCAGGCTTCACTTCTTCATTTTATAACCCCCTGAAATCCGTACCAGGAAAGCAAATTTCCATTCGCTAAAGCAACCAGCTAAAAATTCAATTCTTTGAATATCTTTACCATGTCGAAACTTTAAAATGATAATAATATGAAAAGATCAGGCCTCATTCTTGCCATTCTGATGTTACCTGTATTGACAGGGTGTTCCGACAAGGAACCATGGACAAACCTTCTGAAAAAGGACCTTTCAGCCTGGGAGCAGCTTAACGGGACTGCCCCGTTCAAGCTTGAGGACGGAATTGTAACAGGGACCACGGTTACCTCTTCCCCGAACTCATTTTTATGCACTAAGGAGAAATACGGTGATTTCATCCTTGAATTTGAAACCTGGTTTGATCCTCAAATGAATTCGGGCGTCCAGATCAGGAGCGAAAGCCGGGCTGATTACCAGGATGGAAGGGTTCACGGCTACCAGGTCGAGATGGATCCTTCTCCCCGTGCATGGTCAGGAGGGATTTATGATGAAGCCCGAAGAGGCTGGCTTTACACTCTCGACCTTAATCCCGAAGGGCAGAAGGCCCTGAAAGTTGGTGAATGGAACCAATACAGAGTCGAAGCGATAGGCAATTCTTTAAGGACATGGGTGAACGGAATTCAATGCGCCGATCTGCTCGATGATATGACTCCGTCGGGATTCATTGCCCTTCAGGTTCACTCAATAGGAAATGATTCCACCAGGGCGGGGCTCGAGGTGAAATGGAGGAATATCCGGATAATGACAGAAGAACTTGAAAAGTACAGGCACCCCGATACAAAGGATATACCCCAGGCAAACTTTCTTAGCAATGTGCTTTCAGATCGTGAGGCGGAGGAAGGATGGAAACTCCTTTTCGACGGGAAAACAGCTGCCGGCTGGATAAATGCCAAAACCGAAAATTTCCCGGAGAATGGATGGGAGGTTGCAGATGGAGCCCTCACATTAAATCCTGATGCAAAACAGCCGGGCGGAGGAGGTGACATTGTATCCACCGGGAAATTCAGGAACTTCAAATTATCCGTCGACTTCATGTATTCAAAGGGGGGCAACAGCGGAATAAAATATTTCATCGACACTGAGAAGGAAAAAGGAGCTCTTGCTTCCATTGGTTGCGAGTACCAGATCCTCGATGACCGCAATCACCCGGATGCCTTACTGGGAATGCCTGGTACCCGTACCCTTGCCGGGCTGTATGATCTGATCGCTCCAAAGAATAAGAGGGACAACGGTTTCGGCCAGTGGAGCAGGGCAGTCATTATTGTCAACGGCAACAAGGTTCAGCATTGGCTCAACGGTTTCCTTACCGTGGAATATGAAAAAGGAACTGACGCATGGAAAGAAGTGGTGGCCGCAAGCAAATTCAGCAAGGTGAAGGGATTCGCCGAAACTGAGGAAGGAAGAATACTGCTGCAGGACCACGGCGACAGGGTGTGGTTTAAAAATATAAAGATCAGGGAATTCTGATATCACTGTTTAATCCAGACCTCCGGCACGATACGGAATGACGTGGTCGCAGGATGATTGGAGAAAAGCAGGATTACAAGCTCCGTATTGAGC
>JAFGXK010000090.1 GCA_016936695.1 Bacteroidales bacterium
CTGGCCTGGAAAATGATCTGCCTGTTCTTTTCGTCAACACGGATAACATCCCTTACCACCCACGATCCGGATGTAATCTGGTTTTTAACTTCACCGGAACCCGAATCATAAAGATACAGGTGATTCCAGCCATCCCTCTCCGAAGCCCATATTATCTCCCCCGACTCTTCGGCGTCGTACCTGTACCTTTTCCCGCTGTAATCAATAAAGGTGGGCGAAAGCTCGTTTATGACAACCTTTGAATCTCCCGATGCAGCATCGACTTTTATTATATCATACTGCTGATGTCCGCGCCTGTTGCACTCAAAAGTAAAGAAATCACTGTTCCTGCTCCATTTGATGTTGCTTATCGAATACTGCATCGGGATCAGGGTGTCATCCACTTTTAAATGCTTTTTTGATTCAGTATCAAACAACTGCGGATATTTCTGAGGAACTGCATCACCAGGCTTCTGATATTCATACGAGTAGTGCTTAGGCTGGAGCTGATCCTCCGGCGAGGACTGAACGTAATGTATCATATGCTTCTCTGCAGGTTTTACCCTGTAGGCAACCAGTTTTCTTGAATCCGGCGACCATCGCATATATGAAGAATAGTACTCACCCAGAGCCCCATCGTAACTCAGCTGATAGTCTTTCCTGTCCTTGCCATCAGCTGCCCTGATATGTACATTATAGTTCCTTATGTAAGCTATCCATTTCTTGTCTGGCGATTTAACAGAATCAGATGTCAGCTCATCCCTGAATCCCCAGTCCCATCCGCTTCTCACAGGACGCCCGGGAACCTTCTCCCGTTGGGATATTCTGTAATCTCTCAGGTTGCAGATCCAGTTGTATCCATCGTAAGTAAAAGCAAAACTCAAAAGTTTGTCAGAGAAAATCAGGTTCCTTATGGGAAGTTTGCCCGGTTCAAATTCCTTTCCTGTTTCCTTCCCGAGCGATTCGGCAAATCGCTCCTGGTTGAAGGCTTTCTTTTTCGTAAGTCTTTCCGCATCAACAATCATGAATTCATTTCCTGCAGGAGTCAGATTCTCATAAAGAAAGCTGTTCGTCTTTCCAATCCAGACCGGCCTGACATTCCCGAAATAAACCTTATCTGCCGTTACTTTTGCCAGGTCGTCTGCCCTATTATAGGCATCAGCGGACATCTGTGATAAAGAGTCAGATACAGAAAAAACAAAGAGAATGGCTGCCAGTATCAATCTGCTAATCGTTTCCATAAATCCGGTTTTATGTTTCACTTGAATGCCATAAATTTAATTGAATTTGACTACGGTCCGCATTTCAGTATTAATATTTTGATAGCTTTGTAATGGACAATACTCATTGATATGACTGTTGCTGAACAAATTGCGGGTATTTTATCGGGTGCCGGAATCAGGTTTGTATTCGGTGTGCCCGGCGGTCCGTCTATTCCATACATGGAAGCATTCAGAAAAGCGGGGATTGAATTTATTCTTACCTCCCATGAATCGGCTGCCGGAACTATGGCAAGTGTTACAGGAAGGCTGACCGGAATCCCTGGAGTGTGTCACAGCACCTTCGGCCCGGGTGCGGTAAATCTTGCATCGGGTGCGGGGGGTGCACTGCTCGACAGGTCGCCGGTGATAATCCTGACAAGCGAAATCGATGACAACATGATTGGCAGGACTACCCAGATGAATATCGATCACCAGAAGCTGTTTCAGCCGCTGACCAAGGCAACATTCAGGGCAAACCCCGGAAACGTAGTCGATATCCTTCTAAAAGCCCTTGATATCTGCAGAAAAGAATATCCAGGGCCTGTACATATCGGGCTGCCTTCTGATATTGCATGCCTCGAGGCAGCCGAACCAGGTGGTTATATTGATGAATCAGAAAAGAAGGATCATCTCAACGATACCGTCAGGATCAGTGCTCTCCTTGAGAACTGCAGAAAACCTCTTATCGCGGTTGGTTTAACTTCTGCCAGATACGCCCTGGGAAAAAGACTTTTGGAATTTCTCCGGCATACGAAGATACCGGTTGTACTGACTCCTATGGCTAAAGGCCTGCTGCCTGAAGATCATCCCTGTTACGCCGGCGTTCTTTTTCATGCCTTAAGCAATTATATCGGGGACGTCCTGGAGGATATTGATCTGGTTATTGGTCTGGGTTATGATCCGGTGGAATACAATTACGAATCATGGATACCTGATGTCCCGCTTATCGATTTCACAACCACAGAAACTGATCTGCCTTCAGTAAACCATGTGACTGGATTCACCGGCAGCCCCGGTGAATGGTTCACAATTCTTGAACAGCTTCATCCGGGGCAGTTGATTTTTAACCAGATTAAAATCGAGTCGGCAAGGAATGAAACCATATCTGTATTTAACGGATTAACAGACCATTTTGGCCCTGTAACAGCCCTCATGGTCCTCAGGGAAGCTTTACCTGTCGATGCCATTTTGACCTTCGATGTCGGTTCACATCTCCATCTCGCCGGACAGTACTGGAATACCTACGGAAGACAGAATATGATAATTACAAACGGATGGTCGGGAATGGGATTTGGTCTTCCTGCAGCACTTGCTGCCGGTATTTCATCATCAGGGTCAGTCATCGTTTGTGTGACCGGCGATGGAGGATTCCTAATGACCGCAGGTGAAATAATCACGGCCAGAAGATACAATCTGCAAGTAATTACAGTAGTACTTTCTGACGGTGATCTGAATCTGATAAAACTTAAGCAGTCGTGGCAAGACCTTCCTCAATATGCCACAAACCTCTATGAAGAAGATCTCTTCTGTGCGGAAATGTTTCTTGGAGTCAGAATTTTATATGCTGATTCGGAAGAAAGCATGAAAAGCGCCATAAATCTGGCACTTTCAATGAAAAAGCCTGTTATTATCAATGCCCGGATTGACCCTGATGATTACAAATGGCTGGTAGTCAAAAAATAACTCAGTCTTTTGTCTCCTTTTTGGGTTTTGCTTCCTTTTTTTCCTTAGTCTGCTTTGCGGGCTTTACTTCTTTTTTCTCCTTTTCAGTCTTTGCCTCTTTGACTATGGGTTCAGTTTCCTCCTTTACTGGCTTGACCGGCTTTGTTTCCTTTGCAGCAGGGGCTTCCTTCTTTTCCCTTGATGGTTTCCTGTCTTTTATTTCCTTCTCAGCCGGCAGACCTGCTTTATTGCCCTTTTCCGCCTTTTTCCTGGGGCGTCTAACACCAAAGGTACCAAGTATGATCTTGCCTCTCCTGGATTTTTTGTCACCTTTTCCCATAATTATATATTTTTCTGAAGTTTTCTTGAATCGCGCAAATTTAACAATATTCTTATTTGTTTAGACATATTTTTTGCTTTCCTATGTCAGTATCGTTTGGATTTACCTGTTGGCCCAATCATATCAGGCCTCTGAATTCAGTCCTCAACCCATCCCTGCCGGTAATTTCTGAACATCCTTCTGGTCATCCACATCATGATTCCCTCCGGAATAATCATGCCCAGACCAAAGAACAAACCTGAGAGCTTTCCCGGAAGAATAACCTTTTTTCCTTTGAACATTCCCTTTATCACAACAGAAGCCACTTCCGCCGGTTCAAGGGCCGATTTCTTTGAAAGCCAGCCATTTCTCTGTATTCTGTCACGGGTATTGACATTTGTCATTACAGCTGACGGAACAGCCACACAGGTTCTGACAGTCGACCCCTTCAACTCTGATTCAATGGCTCTGGTGAAATAGAAAATGTATGACTTTGTTGCAAGGTAAATGCTCTTGTAGGCAGTGGGAAGATAGCATCCAAAACTGCTAAGATTAAGTATGTATGATCTGTCAAGGGCTTTAAGCCCGGGGGTGAACATCGTGGTGAGCAGGGTTACTGCCCTCACATTGAGCATCAGCATATTGTCTATCTGCTTTTTGGTGTAGCCGTCAACAGGGCCTTCATAACCAATCCCGGCATTGTTTACAAGAATGTCGACTTTCAGTTCCTTCTGCCGTACAAAATCAAACAGCGATTCAGGGCCCTCTTCAGCGGTAAGATCGCCCTCCGCATTATAAGCAACTACTCCAAAATCTGATTCCAGCTTCCGGCACAGATCTTCAAGACCCTGCCCCGGAAGGGAATTCAAAACCAGGTTGTGCCGTCTTGAGGCAAGCTCCACGGCTATTGCCCTGCCTATGCCCGTGCTTGCTCCGGTAACAACGGCAAAGCTCTCACTGTCACTTGCCTTTTCCATCATTAACAGTTTTTAGCCATTCAATGGTTTTTGAAATACCCTCGGAAAGGGGTGTGATTCCATAACCCAGTTCACTCACAGCTTTATCACTCGACATGATCCAATCCCTCAGGTACTTGTCAAGAAAGTCCCTGGTTATCGGGGGAGAAACCCTGAATAATCCTGAAAAAAAGGTGATTCCCCTGACAATGGCTTTCATCAGTCCTGCCGGCAGTCTTATCAGTGTTCTTTTTTTTCCGGCCATAGAACCAATAGTGTCAAACAAACTGTTGAATGAGTGATTCTCCCCTCCAAGGATATATCGTTCTCCTCCCCTTCCGCGCATGGCAGCCAGGATGTGACCTTCAGCAACGTCATCAACATAAACGTAATTACCTATGGAATTGCCGTCACCCGGATTTATCCTCCATAATCCCAACATATACAGTTTTATTATCCTGGTAACCGAATTGCTTTCAGAGAGCCTGCCCGGACCATAAACCCTTGTGGGATTAACAATAACCACATCAAGCCCTCTCGCCGTATAATCAACTGCAATTTTCTCGGCTTCAGCTTTGGTCTTCTCATAAAGGGTGTGAAGCTCAGGGTCCTTGTTGGTTTCTTCATCAACAGTCATTCCGTCGTGTGAATAACTCATGGTGCCTCCGGTTGAGGTAAAGACAACCTTCCTGACACCCGATTCAAGCGCTGCTTCCAAGACATTAACCGTTCCGTCAATGTTTATTGCAGTTACCACCGAGGGGTCCCTGAATGTGGGTTTGGCATAGGCGGCCATATGGAACACCCAGTCACAAGATTTCATGCCCTTTTTCAGTATCCCCCTGTCCGACAGGTCGCCCTTAACGATCGTAACCTTTTCATTACCAGCATAGGGGACCATTGATGGATTCCTTGCCAGAAGAGTAACCTCGTGATTATCTCCGATCAGTTTTTCGGTAAGTCTTGCACCAATAAATCCGGTGCCTCCGGTAACAAACACTTTCATGGAAAGACAGTAATTAATGAAGCCTTACTTCCGGTTCATGATACAGGGAGAATATTTCAGTCGACACGGCTATAAAGCTGTGGATGATGAAAGCAGGCAGAAATGAGCCTGTCAGACTGCTTAGAAGACAAAAAATTATTCCGACCGGGATAGTCCCAACAGCCATCCGCACACCCTGCGGAAGATGCACCAGAGAATAAAGAATGATGTTGATGGCCAGCGCCGGCCAGAATCCGAAGGCCTCGACGCACAGGAACCAGAGCACTCCCCTGAAAAGAAATTCATATCCCAGCAAATACATCACCCAGACTCCCGCTGAGAGAATTACATGCCTTGGATACCAGTCCTTAAGCCTGAGCTCGGGCGATCGGGCCCTTATTTTCGCGCTTTTTGATGAATAAAATGAGACAATCAGCGTCATGAGGATCAGAATAAGCAGAATATACCAGTAACCGGCTGTGCGTCCCGCAACGAAACCAACTCTTGACGGTGAAAGTTTCAGAATCCACAAGAAAAGTATAAAAGGAATTGCTCCCGTAAATATGATGCCTGATAATTTGTAGGACAAAAAATCAACGCTTTCACTCCGGATCGATGGTAAAAGTGGTCTTATCAGCCAGGTTCCGGCAATTTTTTTGTTTGCAGTGTAATAATAAAGGAAGAAAAACAGAATAACCGATACAATAGCAGTAGAAGCAAGCGACTCTATTGATAAATTCATTTCAGCTATTTATTACACCCTCGTTTAAAGCACTGATAATTCGGCACAAAATATAAAAAACCGCACTATTTACAAAAGGCAAGCCCAAAAAAGGATAACTTGCAAGCCATAATGACTATGGACATGGAACATTTAAACGACCTCAGGCTGGCAGTGCTGATTGATGCCGACAATATTCCCTACAGCAACGTGAAGGGAATGCTGGAAGAGCTGGCAAAATACGGTACCCCAACCTTCAAAAGGATCTACGGCGACTGGACAAAACCCACCGTTTCAGGATGGAAATCGGTGCTGCTTGTTAACGCCATCACTCCCGTTCAGCAATACAGTTATACTCAGGGGAAGAATGCAACCGACTCGGCAATGATTATAGATGCCATGGATATCCTCTATTCAGGTAAGGTTGACGGATTCTGCCTCGTATCGAGCGACAGCGATTTCACCAGACTGGCTACCCGCCTCAGGGAAGCCGGAATGAAGGTGATCGGGATCGGAGAACGGAAGACGCCCGAACCCTTCATTGTTGCTTGCGAC
>JAFGXK010000091.1 GCA_016936695.1 Bacteroidales bacterium
GCCAGAAGGGCTCTGACGCTCAGGAATTCAAGTTTTCTTGATGTGCTTGCAAAACCCTTGTATTTCTTCTTGTCTACAATATCCAGGTCGACCATACCGAGCAGGGTGTTGATGTCCTCCTCAATTTTCCATACACCCAGTATTGTGTATTCATTCAGGTAATGCTTAGAAATACATCCCATCAGTCGTCAGAGAGTTTACTTCTTTTTCCACTCCAGGGTTTCAATCAGATGGACAACATCTTCCCTGAAGAAATCGATCACTGGCGTCAGGGAATCGGCATTCGGTTCAGATTCAAAATAGAGTGATCCCCTGAGATAATGATCAGTGCTGTCAGTTACGTAAAACTGAACAGCGGTAGCCGTATTGCCCTTCAGGTCATAAAAGATTCCGAAAATCCGTTTTTCCGGATCAATTATTACTTGTTCATTAATGGCATCGGCTTTTGTTATATGGTTTTTCACATTCATGGTGTAAGTCTGTTCAACAAGCTCTTCAAGATCACCATGAACATCCTTGTATGTAAGGTGGAGACTGGCCTTGTAGCCGGGAAATTCTATGTTGAACCAGCCCGGTTCCGGAGCGTCTTCAATTTGATCCGAAATAACTCCGTACCGGGGGTATTCGAATGTTAAGGGCAGGTTTACGGATTCTGAGGGGTTGTTGAAGGTGACATATTCCTTACCGGGGAGATCGATTCTGAAATAGCCCCGCGGTTTCGGGACAGGAGCCTTCCTGCAGCCTGTAATGCTGGCCATCAATAAAAGAATCAAGAGTAAAGCAATTCTACTCTTTATTTGTTTTACCATAATCGTCAGTTATTTCCACGCGAATCTCCTTTATCCTTCTCTTGTCAGCAGACTCGATCCTGAACTTAAAGTCTTTATAAGTAACAACCTGCCCCTTTTGTGGGATCTCACCAGTAAGTTCAAGCAAAAGTCCGGCAAGAGTTTCGGATTCACCCCTTACATCCTCAAAAGGATCGCCTTCGACGTCGATTATCTTGAAAAAGTCATTAAGCAGTATTTTACCTTCAAAAACGTAGGTAGTTTCGTCTATTTTGCGGAACATGGTTTCATCCTCGTCGCTCTCGTCTGTGATTTCACCTACGATCTCCTCCAGCACATCCTCAAGTGTGATGATCCCTGAGGTGCCTCCGTATTCGTCGATAACAACCGCCATATGTATCTTTCTTATCTGGAATTCCTTGAGGAGTTCATTTATTTTCTTTGTTTCGGGTACAAAATGCACTGGCCTCATCAGCGACTGCCACTTGAAACTATCGGGGTTGCTGATATAAGGAAGAATATCCTTGGCGTAGAGGATCCCCTTTACTGAATCGAATGATCCTGCATATACCGGGATCCTTGAAAAGCCTGATTCGATGATGGTGGATTTTACCTTGTTGAAACTTGCCTTTATATTGATTGCGGTCACATCTATTCTCGGGCACATAATCTCGCTTACATTTATGTTCCCGAAATTTACTATCCCCTTGAGGATTTTCTCATCCTCATTTATATCGTCCGATGCAAGCGTAAGAGCTTCCGACAGATCGTCCATACTTATATTTGCATACCTGTGTCCGGCTCTTTTCTTCACAAATGAAGTTGAAAAGATGAGAAGAGCGGTTAAGGGCCTGAACAGTCTCAAAAGAAAGGACAGTGGCAATGCCATGAAAAGCGACATCGGCAGGTGTTTCCTGGTAGCAAACACCTTTGGGATCACCTCGCCGAAAAGCAGGAGGATGAAAGTGATAACTACAACTTCTATAATAAAACCCAGAACAGGGTAAGCGCTGAAGTCAAAGAGCATTGAACTCAGAAAGGCCGCCAGAAGCACCACAGCTATGTTCACTGTATTGTTGGCAACAAGTATTGTACTGAGGAGAGTGTCGGGTGAGTCATGCAGCTTCAGGACCATTGCAGCCTTTCTGGACTTGTCAGACCTGAGTTTTTCTATATCTTCCGGACGAAGCGAAAAGAAAGCCACTTCAGACCCCGACATAAGCGCCGATAAAAAGAGGAGAAGAGCCAGAATTGCAAAGCCTACGATCAACTTAAGATCGAGCGTACCGGCAGTCATGCCTGTTAACATTGCGACAGATGAAAAAGAAATATCCGCTTCCAATTCCAGATTCTTTAAAACAGACTGCTAGAAGGGGAGATCATCATCGCCGGATGCCTGGTAACCTGCAGCCGGATCGTTCGCTTCAGGAACGTCGTTGTCCTTGTCTGAGGGTTCACTCCTGACGGGTTCATTGCTCGTTCCTGTGCCGCCTGCGGCAGCCGGTTTTTTATCCAGAACCAGGAAAGTGTCGGCAAGAATCTCAGTTATGTATTTGTTGTTCCCTTCCTTGTCGACGTATGAACGTGTCTTGATTTTTCCGATGACATAGAGCTGGGATCCCTTTTTGACGGTTTTTTCCGCTACTTCGGCCATAGCACGCCAGAGGACTATATTGTGCCATTCTGTAGTGGTTATAGTTTCTCCCTGCTGGTTGGTGTAGGATTCACTTGTAGCCAGAGGGAAAGTAGCTTTGGCTGCTCCCTTGTCGAAATAACGGACAACAGGGTCTTTGCCAACGTTTCCCACTAAAATAACCTTGTTGATTGACATATAGTAAGGGTTTTAATTTCAGAAATTTCCAGAATGCAAAGTTAATAAAAAATTGCTTATCGGAACCAGTGTGAAAGTTAATACAGAATATCCATATTATCAACATCTTACCTCAGGTCATTATTTGCACCCCGATTACCCTTCAGGCAGTCGCCATTATGGGAAATCTGATCTGCTGGTTTTTCTATTTCATTGTATAATAGGCAATTTTATTATTTCCGGAAAAAAATTATTCTTTAACTAATTCAATATAAATAAATAATATTTTTATATTTGCAGGGTTGAAAAAAAAGTATACTCAAAATAATTTGTTGAATTTTAAACTTCACGAAAATGACTAAAGCAGACATCGTTAATGAAATTGCCAAGAACACTGGTATTGAAAAGGTAACAGTTCAAAAAACTGTTGAGGCCTTTATGGATACGATAAAGCATTCCATGGTAAGCGGTAACAATGTTTACCTGAGAGGATTTGGCAGCTTTATTGTAAAGAAAAGAGCTAAGAAAACTGCAAGGAATATTTCCAAGAATACCACGATAATAATCCCAGCTCACAATATTCCTTCCTTCAAGCCGGCAAAATCGTTTATTACCAAAGTTAAATCACACGTTAAGAAATAAGCTCTCATGCCAAGCGGAAAAAAGAGAAAAAGACATAAGATGGCTACCCACAAGCGCAAAAAACGCTTGCGGAAGAACAGACATAAGAAGAAATAAAAGGATCGGGTAGTCTTTTTAAAGATAACTAAACCTAAAGGTCAGACGATCTTTAGGTTTATTGTATTAGTATGTTGGATATCGTTGTGGATTATTGACAGAGTTTAGTAAGAGACGTGGTAAATAAGGAGTTGATTATTGATGTTGGTGTATCCGATGTCTCACTGGCATTGCTGGAAGACAAGCAGCTGACAGAGTTAAACAAGGAGAAGAGAAGCATTAAGTTTTCTGTGGGGGATATTTACCTTGGAAAAGTAAAGAAGATCATGCCGGGGCTTAATGCCGCATTTGTTAATGTCGGCTATGAAAGAGACGCATTTCTTCATTACCTCGATCTCGGAGCTCAGTTCAGAACCCAGCACAAATACTATATCTCAGCAATCCAGCGTCAGGGGCGTATAACCCCCCTGAACAAAATCAAATGTGAACCTGATATTGACAAAGACGGTAAAATTACTGATGTTCTCAGCACTGGACAAACCGTATTGGTTCAGATAACCAAGGAGCCCATATCCACAAAAGGACCGAGACTGGCGTCGGAGATATCCCTCGCGGGCCGCAATCTGGTGCTGATCCCCTTTTCCGACAAGGTTTCCATTTCATCGAAGATTGAGAGCAACGAGGAGAAAAACCGCCTCAAGACATTGGTGCAGAGCATCAAGCCAAAAAACTATGGTGTAATTGTACGAACCGTAGCAGAAGGGAAAAAGGTGGCAGTACTCGATGCTGAACTCAGGGAACTGGTTAACAGGTGGGAATCGGCTTTCGGATCTGTAAAAAAGGAAACCAGAACACCAAGGCTCTTCATCGGAGAGATGAACCGCACTTCAACAATCATCAGGGATATGTTGAATGTTACGTTCAACGGCATTCATATTAACGACAGTGTTCTGGCCGAAGAGGTTAGAAACTATATAAGGGAGATTGCCCCGGAAAAGGAGAAGATAGTAAAGATTTATACCGGTTCGATACCCATTTTCGATCATTTTGGAGTCAACAAGCAGATTAAGGCTCTGTTCGGCAAGACTGTTTCGTTCAAGCACGGCGCTTACCTTATAATAGAGCATACCGAAGCACTCCATGTCATTGATGTTAACAGCGGAAACAGGTCGAGATCGGGGAATAACCAGGAAGCCAACGCACTGGAAGTCAATTTGGAAGCTGCAAAGGAAATTGCAAGACAGCTCAGGTTAAGGGATATGGGAGGGATTATTGTTATCGATTTCATCGATATGCAGACCAATGAAAACAAACAGGCTCTGTTCGACAAAATGAAGGAGATCATGGCCGGCGACCGGACCAAGCACAACATACTCCCCCTTTCTAAATTCGGCCTTATGCAAATTACCAGGCAGAGGGTCAGACCCGAAATGAACATCGTAACTGACGAAAAATGTCCTGTATGCCAGGGAACAGGACAGATCCGTCCCACAATATTGTTCTCCGACACCCTGGAGAAGGATCTTTCATTCCTGGTTGACAAGATAAAAACCCGAAGCATTGTACTTAATGTGCATCCATTTGTGGCTTCATACCTTACGAAAGGATTAATCCCGCTTTATCTGAAATGGGATATTAAATACCGGATCATGATAAAAGTCCAGGCGGTTACCTCATATCATATGCTTGAATACCACTTCTTTGACACGGAAGGCAATGAAATTGACCTGGCATAGCAAGTAAAATTTCGAACAACACCCCACTCTTTTCTGTTAATTGTGCTGATTTGTTACTTTTGCAAAGTATTAACAGATATATCTATGTTTAAAAGATACTTAACCGCACTGCTTTTTTCCTTCATCATTATTAACGGAGCCATATCCCAGATCTATGACCCGGTAACCTGGACTTTCGGCTATGAAAAGACTGGTGAAAACTCCTATGCCATTGTGTTCACGGCTGAAATTGAAAAAGGCTCCCATATTTATGCTATGGACATTCCGGAGGGGGGGCCGATACCTACGTCGTTTTCATTTAATGAGTCGGCGGATTTTACCCTCGACGGAAAGACTATTGAAGTTACTCAACCCGAGGAGCTTATGGATGAAGCTTTCGGCTTCAGGATAAAATCGTTCAGCGATCAGGCAGAGTTCCGGCAGCTTATCAGCTCGGCGAAGCCTTCCTTTATCGTTTCGGGTACGGTTAATTTCATGTCGTGCAACAATACTACCTGTTCCCCTCCGAAAGATGTTGAGTTCTCGGTCAGTATAGGAGAAACCAAAGTATCGGCTTCCGCGAATGATAAGGGAACGATAACTGAAGGTCCTGAAAGCAAAAAGCAGGGCGGAGGTCTGCTCAAGTTCTTTCTTATCTCGCTGCTGGCAGGATTTGCCGGAGTCCTTACTCCTTGTGTATTCCCAATGATTCCGATGACTGTGGCTTTCTTCTCCCAGGGTTCGGAGAACAGAGCCAAATCGGTAATCAAGGCGCTGATTTTCGGGTTTTCAATTGTATTGATCTATTCGCTCCTCGGAGTGATTGTATCGCTCACAAGTGCCGGTGCGGGATTTGCCAGCACTCTCAGTACTCACTGGATACCAAACCTGCTGTTTTTTGCCCTTTTTGTGGTTTTTGCTGTTTCATTCTTTGGGGCCTTCGAGATTGTGCTACCCAACAAATGGATTTCAGGAGCCGATTCGCGGGTTGACGGGGGAGGTCTTATTGCATCCTTTTTTATGGGATTGACAACGGTTATAGTTTCATTTTCATGTACCGGACCGATAGTGGGAGCCCTTCTTGTTGAAGCCGCCTCAGGTGATGTACTGAGGCCCACAATCGGAATGCTGGGATTTGGTCTTGCATTTGCTCTTCCTTTCACAATATTTGCCTTATTCCCCTCTGTGATGAGCAAGATGCCGAAGTCGGGAGGATGGCTGAACTCCGTTAAGGTAGTGCTGGGTTTCATTATGCTCGCCTTCAGTCTTAAATTCCTTATGACCATCGACACAGTTTATTCATTAAGGGTTCTTTCGAGGGATATATACCTGGCAATCTGGATAGTCCTGTTCGGCCTGATGGGGCTGTACCTTATGGGAAAACTTAAATTCAGACACGATAGTGAAATACCTTATATCGGAACCTTCCGGATCTTTCTCGTAATCGCGGTTTTTTCGTTTGTGGTTTATCTGATTCCGGGACTTTTCGGGGCACCGCTTAAGGGCCTTTCTTCGCTTCTGCCTTCTCCGCAAACCTCAGGACTCAACCTGTCCGGGATACAGGCAGAAAGCAACGTGTCTCAAGTTCCTCAGTCCATGAATATCTTCTCCAGTGAGCTATGTTCAGAACCACTCTACGATGATATTTTCGAGATGCCGCTTGGACTGACCGGCTATTTTGACTATGAACAGGGATTGCAGTGTGCCCGTGAACAGGGAAAACCCGCCCTCATCGATTTCAAAGGCCATGCCTGCGCCAACTGTAAGGTTATGGAAGCCAGAGTCTGGTCTGATCCGGAAGTGCTGAACAGGCTGAGGAATCATTTCGTTATCATTGCACTTTATGCCGATGACAGGACAGAGCTTCCTGAAAGCAAATGGATCACTTCAACCGTTGACGGCAAGGTGAAAAAGACAATAGGAAAGATTAATGAGGATCTTGAGATCTCCTTATTCAGGACCAACGCCCTTCCGCTTTACGTAATTGTAGATCATGAGGGTAACCCGCTGAATCAACCCATGCCCACAAACCTCGACGTTGAGGAGTATAAAAATTGGCTGGATGATGGTCTGGCCAGATTTAAGTCGCGGTAGCATTACCGGGTAACCGGTTTATTTGATATGGACATTTCCCCTGCTGGCATCTATTCTTAGCCGGCTTTTACCTGGGCCGGTTCCAATCTTCCCGGTTAGCAGGTATTCATTCCTGTTTTCGTTTACCGTTTCTTTTTCAGCCCTGGTTTTATTGTCAGGCAGGACCACAAATGCGTTGACCTGCCTTATTTCATACTCATAGGTGGCAGAGGGTTCGAAATTTGCCTTTATATCAGCATTGGATGATTTGATAACCATGTTGTCAAACCTGTCATTTATCCTTTCGATGTCCAGGCTTCCGAATTTCAGGTCAAGGTCAGCCGCAGTCGCCAGGTATTCCATGCTGTAGTTGGTGAACCAGGAGACTCCTGTTATTGTTGAAATTTCCCCGATAAAGAATTTGTCTTTTCGGGATTCAATCTCAACAATTCCTGCCTTACCCAGATCAAATCTCGATGAAGTGCTGCTAAGGTCAAGTTCATCGCTGCGTTCAATCCTTATTTTTGAGAAAGATGTAATTATTTTTGCGAAATTAACCGAACCAATCACCGCATCGCCGAAATCCAGATTAAGTGCTGAAACACGGTTAAGAGAATTTGCCCTGAAGTCACCGTTTGAAAGATCAATGGATACTGTTCCCGTGTTGTCTTCAGTTGATATGTCTCCGAACTGGTTTTTTATTTCGATGTCGACATGATCAGGTACATTGATGAAATAATTGATCTGGACCCGTGACTCGTAGTCGATTAACTTCCCTGTAAATTCCTTGAAGCTTTCAAGGAGAACGGTTGTTTCACGTTCGAAAACGGTCTCGGCCCTTACCAGTGATCCTGTTCCGGTTATACTGACATTAATGCCGGCGATCAACTTGTCGAGCCTGGTTCTGTCGGGTGCATAAGCCTCGATTTCAGCCGCGATATATGCTGAGTCCTTATCCCAGGTCGAGATGTTAATGTCACCATACCTGTTTATTATCTCCAGCTTTGTATCAGGCCCGACAGGGAGTGATTTTGAAAAGCTCTTGTTCGCGGATTCGTCCTGAGCACCAAGCGGAATTACGAAAATAAGGAGGATGGCAAAAATTGTGTATACGGATTTCATTGTGGTTTGCAGTATTTAGAAAGATAAAAAACGAATAAGAGACGTTCTTAAAGGTCAGAATAAAGACGAACGAAAAACACAAATGTTACAGTCACAGGAGAAAGTTAGCTCATTTTTCAATAGAGGATTCCGGAAAATTTCAAATGGATCAGAATTTTATTGGTTTTTCTTAAAGAAAAAAGTAATTTTACACTTTGATCACCAGGTTATATTAATTATAAATATAAAAGCGTAAAACAGAAAACACCAAGGATACTTAAAGTAGGTTACTTTAGAAAGAAGCTTTTACTGTCCAAAAAGCAATTTTTCCATTCTTTTCATGGCTACCCTGTCCGCCCGAACGCGGACAGGGTTTTTCTTGTTAAATAGTGTTAAATGCAGGATATCAGAAAGTTTAATATATCATTTTGGGTTATCTTGCGTTGAGAAAAGATAATTCCAGACACATGAACAGAGCCATCTGTTTTTCACTTATTATACTCTTGTTTCCGGCATGTACCGACAATGACGGCCGTCTGATCAGTCAGGCTGACAAGATTCATGGAAAAGCCCTTACAGTGGACACCCATTGTGATACACCAATTAATATCGCGAGGTTGGACTTTGATCTTGGGGTGCGACATACTGAGGGATGCGTTGATTTTCCCAGGATGAAGGAAGGCGGACTTGATGCTGAATTCTTTGCCGTATTCACAAGTCAGGGGCCAAGGAATGATTCAGCTTTTAATGCCGTATACGATTATGCGCTCAGTGTTCTTGACAAGGTCAGGCTGAATGTAGAAAAATATCCTGAAATGGCCGGTATGGCCACTTCTCCCAGGGATGCTGTAAGGCTGAAGAGGGAGGGTAAGATTGCAGCATTTATTGGTATAGAAAACGGTTATCCCATAGGAAAGGATATAAGCAGGGTAAAGGCATTCTACGACAGAGGAGCAAGATACATAACACTCTCGCATACAAGGAACAACGATATCTGTGATTCATCAACCGATCCCTGGGGGCCTGAACATGATGGCCTTTCTGCATTCGGCCGGGAGGTTGTTATTGAAATGAACCGTCTCGGAATGATGGTAGATGTATCGCATATCTCCGATAATGCATTCTATGACGTGCTGGAAGTATCGACAGCCCCGGTAATTGCATCCCATTCATCCTGCCGGGCCTTGTGCGAATCACCTAGAAACCTTGATGATGACATGCTGCTTGCACTGAGGGATAACGGAGGCGTTATTCAGATATGCATTCTGAGTGATTATCTTAAGATACCCGATCCCAATCCGCAGCTTGAAACCAGGCTGAAGGATTTTGGAGAAAAATATGGTGAATTCGGCTTACTTGGTGAGGAAGAGAAGAAAATTGCCAGGGAAGAATACAGGGCAATAAAGGAAAGATATGAAAAGCTTGCCACTGTCAAGGATGTGGCAGATCACATTGATCATGTTGTCCAGGTTATTGGAATTGACCACGTCGGAATCGGCACCGATTTTGACGGAGGCGGAGGAGTGGAAGGATGCATGAGTGTGGCCGATATGAAGAATATCACTATTGAACTGCTCCGGAGGGGATATTCCAGACAGGAAATTGCCAAAATATGGGGAGGCAATATTATGAGGGTAATGAAGGACGTTGAGTCAAAAAGAGTAGCTGCCCTTTGATTCCTCTTCTATTCCGGGCAAATCAGGCTGTTTCCGGAGCTCATCAGATATTTTTCACTCTCGAGAATCTCAGCATTTTTAGTAACCATCCCGGAAGGGGTTTATAACCCATTCTGTTTTTCAGGTTTATATACCATCCAAGCCGTTTTGATATCCTCATTTTATGCGATTCCACAAATTCCAGAAGTATTCCGTCGGGATCCTCGATATAGGCAAAATGGCCCGCGGCATCACCCATCTCAAAGCTGTTTCCGTTCCTTGAATCCATACTGTCGACAACAAAAGGATACCCCAGGTTTACGCAATGTTCCCTCAGTTTATCCATTTCAAAAATGTCGAAACATAAATGTATGAATCCCGGATCGCCCCAGAACCGGTCCTGGTAAATCCTTTTGCCGGGATTTCCCGGGGCGCTGATCAGTTCTATTACGCTCTGCCCGAAGATACGGCTGAAATAACCCGAAAATGGTTTGGTTCTCTTAAGAAGGACTCTGCGTAATTCCTGTTTTCCGCCAGGAAGGGATCCAAGGTCAGGGAAATACCCGGTTTTATCATAGGCAACTTGATCATAGCCGAGGATATCTGAATATATGGGAAGCGATTTATCAATGTCCGTCACTCCCAGAATTGCCCCATAGGAACCGCCGCTGACTTTGTTCTCGTTCATGAACCAGTTATTCCCTTCCACGATCTGAAAAAGGTTGCCAAAAGGATCTTTAACGAAGAAGGAAGGATTACCTGACGGATCATCGGCCGGCTCTCCGCTGAGAATGCAATCGTTGTTTTTATAAAAAGAATGTGCCTCACGGATATCCTTCACCTTGATTTTGCAAACAAGGATTCCGAGGTCGCCAAATCTGATTTCTTCTTCTATCTGTACAGGCTTTCTTTCCTGGTACTGCCACACCTCGAACCCGCCTCCGCTCTGGAGGTTCAGGGCAAGGATCGCATGCCGGCTCTGAGGAACATTGCCGGTATAGGGAAGCATCAGATTGGCTTCTGTTTTATCGTCAAAAATACGGCAATCCATTCCAAACATATGGCTGTACCATCTCCAGGCCTCTTTCAGATTCTTAACCCCGATCCCTATCTGCTGTATGCCGCCCAATTTGTAACCTTCTTTCATCTCCTTCAGTTCTTTCTGTCCTGTTAGTTTTTTACCTTATCTGCGATCCTGAAAAAGAGCCAGGGGCATATCCGCCTGATATAAAGCATGATAAGCTCGCCTCTGCCTACGAGGATCTCTCTTTTATTTCTTATTATACCCCTGATTATTGTCCTTGCTGCCTGTTCAGGTAGTATTCCGTTAGCCTGTCCGGCATCCATTTTTCCGTATTCCTCTCCTTCTTTATTAAGAGCGTGCAATGAGATGCCTGTTCTCACCCTGCCTGGTATTATGACGGATGTTCTTATCCTGTTTGCCTTGTTTTCAAGAAACAGAGTCTCAAAAAAACCATGAAGAGCCTGTTTTGAGGCTGAGTAAGCTGATCTGAGAGGGAAGCCGAATCGGCCGGTTATGCTGCTTGTGGCCAGGATGTGACCCGATTTCCTGTTTATCATGTATGGCAATACAGCTTTGGTCAGGGCTATAGTGCCGAAATAGTTGATTTCAAATATTTTTCTGTCGAGCCAGACAGGTGTTTCCTCTATTCTCGATCGCTGGCTTATTCCGCCTATGTTAAGAAGGTAATCGATCTGTCCGAATGTGGCGATTTGATATTCAACGATTTTACCTATTTCTGAAGTGTCGGAAAGGTCAAAGGGAACACACCTGACAGCATCCGGTCGGGCGCAATTAAGCTTCACGCGTTCCAATCCTTCGGAATCATTTGATGAAGCAATCAGCCTTGCGCCAAGACCTGCAAATTCATATACCAGCGCTTCGCCTATGCCTGAAGATGCCCCTGTGATCCACACCACTTTATCCTTAAAAAACAGCTTCTTATTCATCTTTCATTTCTGACACGAGGGAGATGAGTTCATCATGGTTTTTCCTGAGCGTCAAATAGTTCTTGTTTTTGTTCCTTAAATAATTCCTGATTCTGAATCCTCCGATGATTCTTCTGAGAACCAGGCTGTAATTCCATGCGAAAAGGCCTGAAAGAGGAATTGCAATAAATATCATTACAGCCAGCCACCAGGGCGAAAATATGAGAAGGCATAAAATAAGGTACACGGGAAGAAAAATGAAAGCAAGGACAAATGATATCCCAAACCGCATGGTGCTGTGAAATTGCGGATCTTTGGTTTTCTTAATCTGCAGTTCCGGAGGGGCAAAGAATGTCAGTGTAAAGATATTGCCAAACAGCCAGAGCGGAAAGGTTGCAAGCAGTCCTGCTATCCCGGCCAGAAGCCAGCCCAGGGGATGTTTTTTCTTTTCAAGAAGCTTGTAGGTGACCTTTAGTTCTTTGGTCTGTTCTTTTACACTAAGGCTGAGTGAGCATATCCGCCCGAATTCCTCAGGGTTGGTATTTTTAAGGGAGTTGAGTTTGCTTATAAGATTCCGGTCGCGATAAAGTTTCGGGAATTTTATGTCGTCACTGTATTTCCCGTTGATAATGCTTCTCAGTTCGTCGATAGCCTCATAATCATCAATTGATTCTATATGCACCATCAGTTTTTTGATCTCGTCCGAAAGCCTTTCCCTGAGTCTGTTAAGTGCTCTTTCGGGAGCTTCTCTGTAAAGCTGATGGTATTCGGATACCTCAATGGGCTTCCCATAGACCACAGTAAGTACCTGCCTTGCTCTGCGGTAATTTGTGTACTCAAGGCCGACAGGGATAATTTTGATATTCAGACTAAAATTTTCAGCTTCCTCAGCCTGAAAGGCAACACGGCATATTCCCTTTTTAAGCTGACGAAGCCTCCTGAAACCTGCATGATCGCCTTCGGGAAGTATTACAAGCCCGTTTTTGTTCCTGATGACATCAATTGTCTTATGGAATATTTCATCATTTGATTTGAGTGAGCTGAAGCCGTCACGAATCCTGTAAACAGGAAGCATTTTGATGAAATACAGAAAAGAGGCAATTGTCTTTTTCCTGAAAATATCAGAACGTGCAAGGAAAATTGGCTGGCCTGAATAGGTAAAAACCACAGCCAGAGCATCCATCAGAGCATTCTGATGGTTGGGAGCGAAAATCAGATGATGGTCCGGATCAATATTTTCACTACCGATTGTGATAACTTTCCTGTAATATATATTATCATGCCAGAAGCCGACTGTTTTTTTGAACAGAGCATAACGTGTCGAGTATTTTTCAATATTCTCTTTTCCCATACAATCAGGTAATTGCAAAATCGCGGGTGGATAAAGCTTTGTTTTCCGTGAAAATCAGCGCAATTTAGAAAAAATGAATATGATAAGGCTCAAACGGTGAGTAATTTAATGATGTAAAGCAGCAATAATACGTCTTTATACTACCATCTCAGGGGGAATCGTGATCATCAATAAATCTGTTGAGATTTCTCCTTTCCTTTTTTGTGGGTCTTCCGAGTCCTTTTTGTCTGAACCCCGGGAAGGCGGAATGACTGATTTCAAGTTTTATCTTCTCCTGCTCAGGCGTAAGGTCCTCTATAAAATTGCTGGCCAGTTTTGCTGAAACCCTGTTCTCAATTGGTTTGATGACACGGTAGGTATATGTAACAGGAGGTTTTCTTACGGTTATTATTTCATTGCCTTCAACGATCCTGGAAGGCTTTACCTGAATATTGTTAATTATTACCCTTCCCTTTCTGCATTCATCCGAAGCCTGGCTTCTCGTTTTATAGAGCCTGACCGACCAGAGGAATTTGTCAATGCGGACACTTGATATTTCAGGCTCAGGGCTCATTTGGTTCCTGATCTTTTTTCCCTTCTTCTTTCGTTTCTTTTTGGGCAGGCAGTTTTGATGTCCGGTTAAAGGCCGTCATTGTGAGGTCGGTTCCTACAGTTCCGAACGACCTGATCATGTCTGTCACAATACTGATTCTTCCGCTCAGAAATTCTTCTTCTTCCTTGTTCCACCGGCCAAGAACGTAGTTAACCTGGCTGCCTTTTCTGAAACCGTTGCCGATTCCTATCCTTATGCGTGTATATTCAGTTGTTCCAAGAACCGAGTTGATATGAGCAAGTCCGTTGTGGCCGCCATCGCTTCCCTTGGCTCTCATCCTGATGCTTCCCAGCGGGAGGGCGAGGTCATCAACTATTACGAGCAGGTTTTCAACAGGAATATTCTCTTTATTAAGCCAGTATCTCACTGCATTTCCGCTGAGGTTCATGTAGGTGGAAGGCTTTAGCAGAATGTAAGTCCTTCCCCTGTACCTGGTTTCGGCTGTCGATCCATATCTCCTGTCGGTGAAGGTGACCCCCGATTCAGCAGCAAAGGCATCAAGTATGGTAAAGCCTATATTATGACGGGTATCACTGTACTCATCACCAATATTACCCAGGCCAACTATCAGATATTTCATGTTGCCTGCCTGTTATGAGAAGTTTCTTCCTACTTCGATTTTCCTTCCTTTGAATCAGCAGATGATACTGCTGCGGCTCCTTCGGCAGCTGCGCCTTCAGTTTTTTCGGCAGCCGTTTCACCCTCAGTACCTTCCTTCGCTACAACCCGTGATGTGGCTACTGAAAGAATAGTAGTGATTTTGGGATCGATAAGTTCAATATTGTCGTATCTGAGATCCCCAACCTTAACGGAATGGTTGATCCTGACATCGGTGATATCTATAGGAAGCGATTCCGGGATATCTTTGGCCAGACCCCTTACCTTAAGATGTCTTTTCTTGATCCTGAGTTTACCTCCGGCCTTTACCCCGACTGAGTCGCCTTTAATATCAATGGGCAGGCTTATTAATATTGGCTTTTCATCGAATATTTGAACAAAATCAACGTGCGTAATCTTGTCTGTAACCGGGTGGAACTGTATATCCTTCATCACGACCTTGTATTGCTTGCCATCAAGATCGAGATTGACTATATGAGCATCGGGTGTGTAAACGAGGTTTTTGAAGCTGTTTTCGTGAGTATGAAAATGTATGTTTTGCTCACTGCCGTAGATAACGCAAGGTACATTTCCTTCTTTCCTTGTTTTTTTTGAGCTTTTCTTTCCAAGTTCGGTCCTGATGGAACCTTTGATTTCAATTGTCTTCATTATAAATAAATTGTGTGCTACTCAGATCTGCCGCCGCGACAGCTCCCCATTACACGTTAGACTTAAAAAATTGGCCTGCAAATATATTACAAAGGATTCAGAATACAAAATTCGTACTTATCGACTGATTCAGGTTAACAGCCTGAATTGTATTGGCCAGAATTTCAGCTATTGAAAGAACTTTAATTTTTGAGGATTTATTCTCGAAGGGCACCGAATCCGTTACCACCAGTTCGGTGAGCGGGGAGTCTTCAATTCTCTGAACGGCATTTCCGGAAAGTATGGGATGGGTGGCAAACGCCCGGATGCTTATGGCTCCCTTCTCATGTATCTTCTGTGAGGCAAGAGCCATTGTCCCGGCTGTGTCGACCATATCGTCGATAATAACAACATTCCTTCCTTCCACATCACCAAGAACCGACATTTCCTCGATTACGTTAGGTTTCTTTCTGAGTTTATAGCAAAGCACCATTTCGGCCTGAAGATGCCTGGAATAAGCATTGGCCCTTTTCGAGCCCCCCATGTCGGGAGCCGATACGGTAAGATTGCTTAGCTTCAGATTTTCAATATATGGAGCAAATATTGCCGATCCGTAGAGGTGGTCAACAGGTACATTGAAGAAACCCTGTATTTGGTCGGCATGAAGATCCATTGTGATTATCCTGTCGACGCCGGCTGTACCCAGCAGGTCGGATGACAGTTTGGCCCCGATCGAAACCCTTGGCCTGTCTTTTCTGTCCTGCCTTGCGAAACCATAGTAGGGTATAACGGCAATTACCTTGTAGGCAGAGGCTCTTTTGGCAGCATCGATCATCAACAGTAGTTCAAAAAGGTTGTCTGCAGGGGGATTGGTCGATTGAACGATAAATACCATGTTGCCCCTGACGGATTCATCGAAACAGGGTTGAAATTCTCCGTCGCTGAACTCGGTAACCGAACTCTTTCCGAGCTCAATCCCCAGCTCGGCTGCAATTTTTTCTGCCAGATGCCTTGAAGCTCTGCAGGAAAAAATCTTCATGGGTGCCTTACCGTACATCTACTGTGTTTTTGAACGTTTATTACTGAATTTTGAGACTACAAAATTATAAATTCCCTGCGAGAACCCTACCTGTTTGAAAAATTCTTTATAGTTTCTTCAATGAAAGCCAGTATCTCTTCCCTGCCACTTCTTTTCACAGATGAGGATATGAAGGAGGGGGGAAGGGTTTCCCACACCTTAAGCAATGCATTGTTATGAGCATGTATTGTTTTCTCAAGTGCATTCCGGGTAATCTTGTCTGTTTTGGTGAATACCCTGACAAAGGGAACCTGATTGATTCCAAGGAACTCCATGAAAGCCAGATCGGATTTCTGAGGTTCATGTCTCGAGTCCAGAAGAACAAAAAGGCAGGCAAGGGTTTCTCTCTTAAGGATGTACAGTTCAGCTGATTTGACCCATTTTTCTCTCATGCCCGATGATACTTTTGCATAGCCGTAACCTGGCAGGTCCACCAAAAACCAGTCCTCGTTTATAAGGAAATGGTTGATAGTTCTTGTTTTTCCCGGATTGCCTGATGTCTTGGCCAGCCTGGTAAATCCGGTCAGCATGTTGATCAGCGATGATTTGCCGACATTGGAGCGGCCAATGAATGCAAATTCAGGCTTCACCGGTTCAGGGCACTGTTCAATAGATGTACTGCTCCTGATAAATGAAGCTGAATGGATAATCATATTTCTGCCTGTTTTATTTCAGATCGTTGTACGGAAGAGGAATCTTTTCGTATGTAAGGTAATTGTTGCCGTAATCGGTAAGTATGGCAGCAATAACTCCAATATGAGCCGCCTGTGGAGTGCCCGTCTTTTTCAGATCGATCCAGGTTTTCCCGTTCACGGGCGGTATCAGCTTGCATACTGCGGTATCAAAGACTCCGTTAGTGAACTCACCACGGTAGAATTTCACATTCCTTTTCTCATCGGTAATGCCCAGATTGATCCTTACCTTTCCTGCAGTCGCATAATTGTCGTCAATTGTATATACTATCCCGGGATAATTCTTCTGCAATCTTCCATTCCGGTCATATTCCTCAAGCTCCGGGATTCTCAGTCCTTTGTTGAAGTTCAGTTTTGCCCTGACTCCTCCCGAACGATAGTACTGGATCTGTGTCCCGTGAACCGTGTCATGCCTGTAGGGTGTTGAACGGAAAACCTGGCCTTCGAGGTAATACTTTCGTGCTGAATCCTCACGAATTCCATTCTCGTACCAGAAGGTTTGATTCAGCTGCCCTCCCTTGTAGTAGGTTTTTGTTTCTCCGTTGAGGATGCCATTCTTAAATGTGGATTCCTTCACCAGTATATCGCGACTAAAGTATTGCTTTATTCCTGTAAAACCGGTATCGGGAACAGAAGTGTTATCATTGACACCATCCGGGTCATGAGTTGAAGATCCCCTGCTGCCGCATCCTGCCATTATCAGCAGTAAAGCAAATATTAATACGTGATTTGAAGCTTTTATCATAACTGTTTGCATTAAGGATTGTTGAGGTCGTTCCGGGTTATATATATTTCCAGCAGACTGGCTTCAGGCTCAGGGATAAGATCAACGTCGGTGATGGAAGCAGGAACGAGAACGGTTTCTCCCCTGGTCACAGTCTCGGATCCGGAATCCCAGCCGATTCTGAACCTGCCGCTGGTGCACAGGTAGACAACGAATGAATCAATCAGATTGTAATCCCTTTTTATCAGGGTGTCGAAGCTGATAATACTGGTATCGAAATATTCGCAACTGACAAGGGCCGAGGGCTTGTTTATTACTGCTTCATTTATAATTTTTCCCGTTCCTGTCTGTGCGAAGTCAATTGCATCGAGGGCAAGGTCGGTGTGAAGCTCCCTCGGCCTGCCTTCATTATCTTTTCTTCCCCAGTCATAAATCCTGTAGGTGACGTCGGATGTCTGCTGGATTTCGGCAAGGACAATGCCGGCTCCAATGGCGTGTATTCGTCCGGCGGGGGTGAAAAAAGTATCGCCTGGTTTAGCAGGTTCTGAATTCAGAAGTTCATCTATTCTGCCCGTATTTATTGCATCGATGTATGATTCGCGTGAAACCTGTAAGGAGAAGCCCGTATAGATCCTGGCCCCGTTTTCGCTTTGAAGTATATGCCATAATTCGGTTTTCCCGTAGGCATTATGCCTCTCCTTTGCAAGTTGATCGTCCGGATGGACCTGGACTGAAAGGTCATCCCTTGCTTCAATCAGCTTGATGAGCAAGGGAAACTCATAACCGAACTTTTCATACACCGATTCACCGGTAATGTCGCCCATGTAGACCTCAATTATCTCCTCAATGTTGTTGCCTGAAAGGAATCCGTTGCTTACGACCGAGAGATTCCCTGAAACAGCCGAGATCTCCCAGCTTTCTCCTATGTTTTTAAGATTTCCCTGTTTCTTTCCGAAGTTTTCAGCAAGCGACTTACCTCCCCATATCTTTTCTTTAAGGATAGGTTCAAATTTCAGAGGATATAATTCCGACATCAGCGCAATTTGTTATTTTTGAGACATCTTATTGTTGACAAAAATAGTAATAAATGCTGATAGTAGGTATAGCCGGAGGAACCGGATCGGGAAAAACAACTGTTGTGAAAAAGGTAATGGAGAAGTTTCCTGATGAAAAGGTGGTAGTCATACCTCAGGATGCTTATTACAGGGACAATGGTCATATTCCTCTTGAAGAAAGACAGAAGATCAATTTCGACCATCCTGATTCCCTCGAGTTTACTTTACTGATCGATCAACTGGAAAAGCTCAGGAACGGACAAACCATTGAGATGCCTGTATATTCCTATCTTACCTGCCTGAGGTCGAAAGAGACAATCACCGTTAAGCCTGCCAGGGTGGTGGTTGTCGAAGGAATTATGATTCTGTGCGACAGCCGGCTGAGGGATATGTTTGATATTAAGGTTTTTGTTGATGCTGATGCCGACGACCGTCTCGGAAGGGTAATCCAGCGCGACATTATTGAGCGTGGCCGGTCGGTGATGGCGGTTCTTGAACGCTACCAGGAAACGGTAAAACCATCTCATTTGCAGTTTATTGAACCTTCAAAGCGGTATGCCGATATTATCATTCCAGGCGGGGGTGACAACCAGGTGGGCATCGGCGTCCTTGTTTCAATTATTGAAAAACATCTTATAGAAGAATAACCGGCAACCCGCCTCCGCTAAAGCTATGGAGGGCAAAGCCAGCAACACGCGAATGTATAATGTATTATAGGCGACAGACCATGTACCTGAAACCGATGCAGTAAGCTGTACGCCGCACACTGTAACCAGATACTGTAAAAAGGATGTTCTGACTGTTACCCGTTTACTGTTCAGGTTCATGAACCTGCCGGAAACAGAAGAGGATAAGGTTGAATCGGTGACAATGTTCTGATCAGTTGCCGCCGGTGAGTTCCAGAAAGGATTTTCTGACTGCC
>JAFGXK010000092.1 GCA_016936695.1 Bacteroidales bacterium
GGCACTTCATTGTGTGACTCCCCGAGTTGCGGAGCTGACAGCCGTACTTTCTCCCGGATTGATACCGGCAGACTTCAGGGAAAGATTGGATGACATAGTTCGTCAGAACCTGGTGAACCAGTTCAGGTATGTGGATGAGTTTTTCAGGATAAGGGATCTGCTTGCTGCGTCGGGGATAAGGATCGTCCCTTTCAAGGGGTTCTGGCTGGCGCAGGAGGCTTACGGTAACATAGCAGGTCGCGAATCCCTTGACGTGGATGTATTCACGGATGATTCGCAGCTTGAAAAGATCAGGGAGCTGATGACTGACGCAGGATACAGCGAAGAGTCTGCCTACCATGGCATGACCATGGCCGGTATCCGCAGTTTATACCAGGAGTATACTTTCGAGAAGATTGAAGGAGGAGTTAGCGCTTTCCGCATTGAGTTTCACTGGGGTATCTGTCCACCCGATTATCTGATGGCCGTCAGGCTGGAAGATCTGGCGGATCAGGTCACTTCCGGCTCTTTCCAGGGTAGGGCGCTGGAGGTCTTCACCGCGTCGGCCCAGCTTTTATTGGTGTTGCTTCATCACGGAGGCAAGGACAGGTTCACAATCCTTAAGCAGGTGGATGACATTGCGATGATACTCAGAAACTGCGGCAATATAGACTGGAGATGGCTTCTGACCAGGTTGAAGCACTATCATGCCGAGCCGCTGTTATATACGGGAGTCAGGCTTGCCTCGGACATTTGCGGATCAGAGATACCTGGTGAAATCAGGGATCAGGTTTTATTCGGGAGGAGCGGTCGTCTTGCCGCAGAGAGGCTCAGGCAGATGAGCCTGGCGCCGCATCTATGGCATTCTGCACGCTTTAATTTAAACAACTGGCTCTTCAGGATGCGTACCCGTTCCGGCCTGGGGACCAGGATAAAGCTGACTGTTGCTACGGTCAGGGCGCTGGTTGCCAGAAGGATTCATGGTTAGCTAGTATATGAAGGGTCCGGAACTGACAGATTGGAGTAGTCAAACCTATTTAATAATTAGGGGTCATTCGCTTCTGTCATAAAAGATACAGGCCCTGCTGCTCAGGTCGAGGCAGGCGGTAATCTAAAAATGTTCATGAAAAGAAATTTACCACCCTTTGAGGTGGAAGTAACTGAAAAAGCAGATGTTCCGGGGATCGGGTCGCCACTGTATTCAACGGGCAACTGGCAGGTTAGTCAGAGGGACTTTTTCATGGAGGTTGATGGTGTGGGAAGATTTCATGCGCATGATGGCAACAAGGTTGAATACAGTGTTGTCCCTGGTGCCGACAGGGACTGGGTAAATCTTTACCTTAACGGCCAGGTACTGGTGGCGCTGATGCATCAGAGGAAGATCATCAACTTTCACGCCAGCAGCTTTGTGCATGACGGCAGGGGGGTGATGATACTGGGCGAGACGGGGGCAGGTAAATCATCGCTGACGGTTTCATTTGCCCTGGGTGGGGCAGGCTTTCTTTCTGACGACCTCACACCGGTGATATTTAAAGATTCGGTACCCTATATCTGGCCGGTTGACAGACCGGTAAAGCTAAGAGAGAGTACTCTCGATCAGTTAGATATAGGAGTCAACATGCTGACGGAGGCAGAAGCGGGAACGGGCAAGCAATATTTGCATATTCAGCATGCCGGTGTAGCGGAATATCCACTGAATACAATACTGAAGATTGAGGTAGGGGTTGCTGACAGACCCGAGTTTATTGTACCGTCACCAATGGAAAAATTCACATTGCTGCGCAGCGAGATTTGTTCGTGGGAGTTCCTGTCCGGCATGCCGGAGACAGAGGCGGATTATCTGCAGAAGCTGGTGCAGATAGTACAGCAAACGATAATTGTGAGGGTTATTAGGCCTAAGGATATCAGGATTACAGAGCTGCATGAGGCAGTAGAGAGGTTTTTGAAGCTGAGATAAGTTCTGGAATATGAGATGGGGAGATTTGAAAGGTGAGATATGGGCAGGATAAGGAAGTTCCTGGCAGTTTCTGCCCGAGAGAAATTGCTTTTCGTTGAAGCACTGTCTTTGCATCTTTGGGTTGGGTTATTGTTGAAAATCATTCCTTTCAGGTGGATTCCCCGGCTCTTTTCCAGTCGGCATTTTGAGGCTCCGACGCAGGAGGAGACTCAATCCCGGCCACGCAGTGAGTCGGGACAACGGTTGGCAGACCTTGAATTGATCAGGACCGCAATTCAGCGTGCAGGCAAGGTCTCTCCCTGGAAGAATAAATGCCTGGTAAGCTCACTGGCTGCCCGCAGGATGCTCAGATGCAGAAGGATAGAGTCACTTATTTCTTTGGGTGTGACTAAGAATGAGAAAGGCAAGATGATTGCCCATGCCTGGATCAGAGCCGGGGATTACGAAATCGTTCCCCGGGATGGAGAATACGTTAAACTGTATGGTTTTTAATAATGCTATGCGGCCAGACAGATATTTTTGAAACGAATTGTTTCTTTAGGAATAACAATTATCTTTGCGTTTTACTGATGATCAGACAAATATTGCTGAGATGAAAACTCAAAATAAAAAAAGGAAGTCTTGGCTTAAGCCACAAGTTAAGGTATTATATATCAAGAAAGATACTTTTGGGGGTTCTGCTACTGCCAATGAGGGAGCACCAGGTGCGCCGAATTGGAAGCCACAGTAATACCTTTTAAGCTGTCTGGCAGCTCCTGTTTCAGGTTCATTTGGTCCTCTGTTCAATTCTCAATGAACCATTTATCTTATGTTTTACGGTTGTATTTCAATAAGGCCTGAACCTTGTCATAATCTTTTTGACAGGTTTGAGAAGCTACATCACTTTGAAGATTCAAGTCAGGAAGGAATCAATTTCTTTGATTTCAAGGGTGGAATTATTTTAAGCACCCGATTGCCACTTGATACCGGAGATTTCTTTTATATGAATGAATCGGAGGGAATACTTGTTTTGCTTTCTGGATTTATATACAATCGCCCGGAAATAAATTCAAGGTTCAATATATCAGGTAAAGTCAATGATGCTGAACTGGCTTGCAGGTTATTTGGTTTACTCGGCGATGATTTTGTGAAAATCATAAATGGTGATTTTTCAATCCTGATTTACCAGCCATTATCAAAGAAAGTGCTTTTATATAGGGATCATCTAGGTGTGGTGCCGTTGGCTTATTCTTACGACAAGAGCTCATTATGGTTTTCGTCAGATATCTATGCCCTTTGCAAGGTCTTCTACTCGGATGAGAGATATGATCCCGAACCTTTTCTTGCAACTTTCAGAATGATTGACAATACGGTGCTACCGGTAAGGGGGGTGAAGAGAGTTCCACCCGCTCATTATGCTACGATTAAAGAGGGTGTGGTTTTAAATCACAAATATTGGTATCCTGAAAAGATCTATACTGACAACACGCTCGACAGAGAATCCCTTATTAAGGAAATGAAAGACCTGGTATCTAATGCCGTCGGACGCAGATGTGATCCCCGGTTCAATCCCGGAGCCCATGTCAGCGGGGGTCTTGACTGCGGCGTGGTATCAGGTTTGGCCAGAAGGAAATATGCATCTGAGAATCCGTTCTATGGATTTTCATGGTCCCCCGCCAGCGATAATGATGAAACGGAAGATTTCGATGAACGTAAGCTGGTCAGGGATCATTGTGAATTAAACAGTATTTCTGCAGTATTTTCAAGCTACGACCACGCTGACTGCCTCAGATATTCAACGACCCCGGTCAACCCATTCTATCACGAACAAAAGGTTCAGGAGGAGGCTGCCGGAAGAAAAGTCAATCTTCTGTTTTCAGGTTACGGAGGAGACGAATTTATAAGCAAAGGCGACCGTGGAATAGATACCGACCTACTGTTTCGGTTGGACTTGAAAAGTTTCTTTGCCAGGAATCCTCTCTCACAACCCGGGCAACTGGCTAAAACACTACTGTATAAAATACTACTGCCTTATTTGAATATTCCGGACTCGTCTGTACGGAAAGCTTATAATTCTTCGTCAGCTTACCTAAAGGACTCCTTTAGAGCATCCAACAGGGATAATTTCAGGAGGTTCTATTTCTATAAATCACGCAGGCAACTGCATCTGGGCTTTCTGTACTGCTATTATTTACCGGTGAGGATGGAGTATTGGCACATCTCCGGTCAGCGAACAGGTATCGAGTATCGTTACCCGCTTCTGGACAAAGACATTGTAGAGTATGTACTTAAGGTCCCTTCACGTTTGATGTTCAGCGGCAGGTATTCGCGTATCATCTTAAGGGAAATTGGTGAAGGCATTCTTCCCGAGAGTGTCAGGTGGCGCACAAGGGGATCAGATCCGGTAACTGAAAAGATGGCTAAAAATGTGGCAAAACTTTGTTTTTCGGACTTTGCCAGCCAGGTTGACATCTTTAAAGAAAACAGTGCATTGTCTTTTCTGGATTTTGAGCTCCTGGGAAAGGCGATCCGGAATAAAGAAAATAATAGTACCGTAGAAGATATAGGAATCCCGGAATTATTGACAAGGATAAAATTCCTGCATGAACTTACTAAATGGTACAGAGCTCAGTAACGATCTTCTTTTAGTGAAAATGCTACAATTATCAATGTGGAAATAATGCATAACAAGTTTATCCGGAACCAAAGGTGTATCTCCGGAAGTCTAAGCGATGAGCTGGTAATGATGGACATGGATAAGGGGAAATACTTTTCACTTAATCATGTTGCTACCCGGATCTGGGATTTCCTTGAGCAACCTCTGACCATCGATGAGATTTGTGGTCTGTTGCTGGATGAGTATGAGGTTAGTGAAGAACAGTGCCGATCAGAAGTCGGGGAGGTTATTGCGGAGATGGTCAGTCTGGGGGTGATCCTGGAAAAATAGGCTATGAAATTCGGGTTGAGACTCCGTTCATCCTTATTGATGCAACCATCATCGCTTTCATCATATACTATTCCTACTTGCCCCTTCACATTTATCTCTGAAGAGTTCAAGTTGTCAGCTTCATTTTCCGCATAATCCAATTATATGCATCACTATCTGTTTATTGTCAGTACATTTAAACTACTTCGCGAGCATCAGCCCTTTAAGCTGGCACTGATATTCGTGCTGACACTGCTGATGGGGGTGATGGGGGGATTCTCAATAGTCCTGCTGATACCTTTGTTGCAGCTTCTGAGCATAGGAGCCGGCGAGGAGCCTGACGGGGTGGCTCTTTTCATTCAGAACCTGGCTGATAAAGCCGGCATTGAGCTTACGATCGGGAGTGTTTTGGTGGTTTACATGGTGCTGCTGACACTCAGTGCCCTGCTGCAGTACTGGAAGTCGCTGCTCGACTCCCGCTACCAGCAGACATTCATCTATACCCTTCGCCGCAGGCTCTTTCGAAAGATCCTGATGGCCGACTGGCAATTGCTGAACAGTCGCAGCAAAACCAACCACCTCCAGGTGCTGACCCGCGAGGTGCCTAACCTGGCCAGCTACTACTTCTTCTACCTCA
>JAFGXK010000093.1 GCA_016936695.1 Bacteroidales bacterium
CCGAAAACAGCCCTGAACTCGGGGTCGTTTATTATCTTGAGAAAGCTTTTACCTTTTTCGTCAATATTATTTCGGATGGAGGTAAGCCAGGGCATCGGCGGCATGTAGGCTCCACCGGCAATCATACTGTTGTTGCCAGGCTCGATGTGAATGTAATAGCCGGCAAATCTGTGGCCGTTCTTCTTTCCGCCCTTCACTATAAAAGCCCCCAGGTGGGTTTTGTATATTGTTTTGTCGGGGCTGAACCGGATGTCCCTGTTTATCCTGTACATGCAGTTTTTTGCCTCAAGGCCCTTCAGAATGGGGTCAAAATCAACAATTTTTACAATTAAGGCCTGCACGAAACTTTCATATTCAGCCTTTGCTTCATTATAACGCTTCCGGTTCGCATTGAACCAGTCCCTTTCATTATTATATTTCAGGTCGGTGAGAAAATCAAGAGTCGACTGACTTATTTGTCCCATATTTCGGTATTATTTGATCTTAAATTATTCTTACCTGACAAAATAAGCACAATTTGCACTTGGATTGAACTTGTGCTGGTGATTTTTTGGACAATTGTTTTTATTGACGAAATTTGATGAGCCCCGGGCAATATTTTGGAAAGGATTTTTGTTAACGTTGAGAAACTGACAATTGAAGGTGAGTATAGGTCAAAACTTTTTCGGAAGATATATTCTCTTGTCCCTTATTGCGGGATTCTCACTGACGGTTTGCGCCCAAACGACTGATCACTGGGAGACTGTTGTATCAGCAGGTGATACATGGTCATGGTTCCCTGGTTATTCCCAGCCTGCTTCAGGTTGGAATACTCAGGGATTTGATGATTCATCATGGCTGACCGGACCAGGTGGAATAGGCTACGGCGATGGAGATGACATGACAGTAACTGACAAACTGCCTTCAGTTTATATGAGAAGGGAATTTACACTTTATGATATCTCTGCCATATCTGCTTTCTGTCTGTTTGTTGATTTTGATGATGGTTTTGTGGCATATCTGAATGGTCATGAGATAGCCCGGGCAAATATAGGAACTATCGGAACAGAACCTGGTTTCAGTGAATACGCTATTCTTGATTCATACGAAGCGCGGCTTCCTTCGGGAGGTATTCCTTCACGGTTTGTAATAGATTTGCAGAATGTTGCGGAATTCCTTGTGGAGGGTGATAATCTGCTGGCGCTTCAGGTTCACAATTGCAATGAAGGTTCGTCAGATCTTTCATCAACCACTTTTCTCATTGCCGGAATAATCGACGACAGCCGTAATTACTGGGAGCCCCCGGCGTGGTTCAGGGATCCGGCAACAGAATATTCCTATCTGCCTTTGATTGTGCTTGAAACCGAGGGCGGGGAAATTGTCAATGATCCCAAAATCACGTCCAGGATGAAAGTGGTTGACAATGGCCCGGGAGAACTTAATAACCAGTATCAGGAAGGTACTGATTATGATGGCTTTATCGGGATTGAAATCAGGGGTCAGTCATCACAGATGTTTCCCAAGAAAAGCTATTCTCTGGAACTTAGAACTTTGGACGGGGCCGATACCTCTGCAAGCCTTCTTGATATGCCTGCAGAGGAGGATTGGGTTCTTTATGCACCGTATTCCGATAAGACCATGCTCAGAAATGCACTAACCTTCCATCTGGGCGCCCGAATGGGAGGGTGGCAGCCAGAAAACAGGTTCTGTGAGGTCTGGCTGAACGGAGATTATATGGGAGTTTACCAGCTGATGGAAAGTATTAAACGCGACGATAACCGGGTTGATATAAGCAAACTTAACCCTGATGAAATCTCCGGCGACGATCTGACAGGCGGCTATATTGTTAAAGCGGACAAGCTAACCGGGATAGGACCGGAGGAGTATTTCCAGATAACACCTTCAGTAAGATACAATTATTCCGAGCAATACAGGTTTACCTATGTGTATCCCAAATATGACCAGATAGCGAATGAACAGAAATATTATATAAGGAAATATCTGACTGATGCGGAGAATACCCTTAATGGAGAATCGTTCAGGGATCTCTCTGAAGGCTTCAGAAAATATTTCGATACGAAGTCATTTATTGATTTTCAGATTATTCAGGAACTTGCAAACAATGTAGACGGATACCGTTACAGCACTTTCTTCTATAAGGATAAGGATTCAAAGGGCGGAAAACTTAAAGCGGGACCACTCTGGGATTTCGACCTGTGTTACGGTAATGTGGATTATGCTGATTTGAATCTGGCAACCGATGTCTGGCTCTATCGCATGTACGGCGGAAGGATTCACTGGTGGGCAAGGATGATGGAAGACTTGGGCTACAGGGCATCATTTGCAGCCCGTTGGAAAGACCTCCGGAAGGGTCCCTTCAGCACCGATTCAATCATGAAATATGTCGATAACACGATCGTCGGACTTGGCGATGCCATTGACCGCAACTTTGAACGATGGCCGGTGCTGGGCAAATATGTATGGCCGAATTATTTTGTTGGAGAGACCTATGAGGAAGAAATCAGCTTTTTCAAGGACTGGATCACGAGGCGTGTCAGCTGGATAGATGCCAATATAATGGTAGCCGAAACAGCTTCGAGCGGTTTAGTCGGGGATATCCTGGTATTTCCCAATCCGGTGCGTGACAGGATAGGCTTGTATTTCCATCTTAAAAATCCGGGCAGGATAAGGATTGTGCTGACTGACCTGATGGGTCACCGGATCATAGATGATGAGCTGATCAGGGAATCGGAGGGCGATCAGTACATTGAATTCAGTCTGGATAAACAGGTTCCGGGTTTTTATGTTTTGCAGTTATTTCAAAACGGCAGTGTCATAGGCAGGGAAAGTGTAATTATCGCCAGATAAGAACATATTTTTCGTTTCCCGATTTCAAAAGCAATACTTTATATAATCTTTTTATTTAATTTATATATAATCGTGTATGTGCCATTTTCTAATATGGCAGGTGACCCGGTTGGATATTGTGACTGGCCGTTAACCGTGTAAGTGTCGCAGTTTTCCGGAATCATTACTGCCGCCTTGCTGCCTGCAGGAATGGTCAGATCGATAATCATTGAACCATTTTCAATCTTCCAGTTGACTATCACTTTTCCGTAGGGAGTTTCCTTTGATGTTCTTGCCCAGGTTACACCATCAGGTACCTGGGGATCGATGGTCATTTGTTTATATCCCGGGTGATCCTGGTCGGGCCTGATCCCGCCCACTGCCTGAATGAACCAAGAGCCTATGCCGTTGTAGCAGTTGTGAATCCTGCTTCTGGCTCCGTTCCAGTGTTCCCAGGTTGTGGTAGCACCGTTGTCGGTCATGAAAAGATAACCGGGATAGTCGCGCTTTTTAAGCATGGAATACATAAGATCAGCCTCATGGTTAAGAGTGGCCCATTCAGTAAAGACAGGTATACCGACCAGTCCGCAGGCAAAATGACCTCCGCGTTCCTTCAGCGTGAAATCGAGCAGGTTCTGTCTTACATTTGGGACTACCGAATCGGGTACGATACCGGCCAGCAGGGGATAGGTGAGGTCTATCTGGGAACCGCTTCCATAGTTCCGGTCTGGCTCGTTGTAGTACGTTTCATTAATAAGCGACTTCAGCTCTACTTCACTGGCC
>JAFGXK010000008.1 GCA_016936695.1 Bacteroidales bacterium
AAACGCCTATAAGCCAACTCCTGAAAACCTGAAAGCCCGAGAATGGTTTCAGGATGCCAAATTCGGCATGTTCATCCACTGGGGTGTATACAGTATCCTCGGTGACGGAGAATGGGTTATGAACAACCAGAGAATCGACAAGCAGACCTATCAAAAACTGCCGGCCTTCTTCAATCCCATAAGCTATAACCCGGCCGAATGGGTCGCTCTTGCAAAAGCTTCAGGGATGAAGTATATCACTATTACCAGCAAACACCACGACGGATTTGCAATGTGGGACTCGAAACTGACGGACTGGGATATTGTCGACCGCACCTCTTATGGCAAGGACATATTAAAAATGCTTGCGGATGAGTGCAGGAAACAGGGAATCAAGCTCTTTTTCTATCACTCTCAGCTCGACTGGTATCAGGAGGATTATTATCCGAGAGGCAACACAGGTAGCACAGCAGGAAGACCTGAAAAAGGCGAATGGTACAAATATCTCGATTACATGGATGGCCAGCTTACCGAACTCCTTACAAATTACGGCGAGATCGGGGGTATATGGTTCGACGGCCACTGGGACAAGAAAGATGCTGACTGGAGGCTTGACAAGACCTATGGGCTTATACATAAACTCCAGCCTGCATCCCTTGTAGGAAGCAATCATCACCTGGAAACATTCCCTGGCGAGGATTTTCAGATGTTCGAGAAAGATCTTCCCGGACAGAAAACCACGGGATTCAATCCTGAACAAAAGCTGGGCGAACTGCCGTACGAAACCTGCGAAACAATGAACAATTCATGGGGATTCAACCTTCAGGACAAGAATTTCAAATCGACAAAGAATCTTATTCAGTATCTCGTTAAGGCTGCCGGTTTTAATTCGAATTTTCTCCTGAATGTCGGACCCATGCCCGATGGTAAAATCCAGCCTGAATTCATCAACACCCTTAAAGAGATGGGCGAGTGGATGGATAAAAACGGAGAAACCATCTATGGGACAAGAGGCGGTCCTGTAACTCCGCGGACGTGGGGCGTTACAACCCAAAAGGGGAACACTGTGTATGTTCACATACTGAATCCCGAAGATAATAACCTGCTCATTCCTGATTTTGGAATGAAAGTAAAGAATATCACCTTCTTTGGAACCGGAGCAAAGCTTAAATTCAAACAGGATGCATTCGGTATTGCAATATCGGTTCCGGACGGGAGCTTTGATGAGATTGACACAATTCTGGTAATAGAACTATAAACTTATGACTACAAAACACAACCGCCGGAGCTTCATCGGCACCACCGCAAAAGGGATGGCCGCAGCAGGACTGCTGACGGCTTCATCATGTGCCGGCACAGCGAAACGACTGACCCCCGACCTTTTTATTCATCATGTTTTCTTCTGGCTGAAGCAGCCTGTTACTCAGGAAATGAGGACAAAATTCGAGGGAGAGCTCAAAAAACTGGTGACGGTCGAGACCATTGCCGATTACCATCTCGGCGTTCCCGCTCCCACTGGCCGCGACGTGATTGATACAACCTATTCATACTCCCTGCTCACAATATTCAGGAACAAGGCTGATCAGGATATTTATCAAACCCATCCCACTCACCTGAAGTTCATTGAAGAGAGTCAGGATCTGTGGGAGAAGGTTGTTGTTTACGACTCAGTAGGTTTCTGAGAACCAGTTGCATATCACGACTAATGAAGCTTTACCTTATAAGGCTTCATTAATTGAGAATTATCTCCAGTACCGGAATTTCGACTGGTGGTTTCAGGACAGGCAGCTGCATGTTAATTGTGTTGCTTTCGTCACCGGAGCCGCTGCTGTATCTAATCTCTGAGGCATCATGAAGGAACTGAACATATTTAATCTTTCCTGCCATGTTCTCCATCCTCAGCGATCCCATGGGATATGCAAGCAGGTGGACATAAAGTCTTTTTGTTTCCGGATTATAGGTCAGCAATGTATTAGGCGGCGGAACAATATCTGAAGGAGCTTCAGTGCACCTATAAACGGAACGACTGTTGTATTTCATCCACTCTCCCATCGCCTTAAGCCTTTCCTGCGCGCGGTAATCGAATGTCCCACGAGCCGTTGGTCCAACATTAAGCAACAGGTTTCCTCCCTTGCTTACTGATTCGGTCAGAAGTTCGATAAGCTGGGCAGGACTCTTCCATGTGGTTTCATCACGGTAGTAACCCCACGATCCGGAAAAAGTCTGGCAGGTCTCCCACGGAATCTTCTTTCCGTTTTCCTCGGGCCATTTTGTTACCTTACGCTGTTCAGGAGTTGTAAAATCCCATCCGCCCTCAACATCCCTGAGGTCGAGCCGGTCGTCAACGATGATTCCTGGCTGAAGCGATCGGGCAAGCTTCAGAAGGTTTTCAGAATCCCAGTCCTGACGTCCCTTACCATTCTTTCCGGGAAATGAGAAGTCAAACCATATGATGCTTATCTCACCATAATTTGTAAGCAGCTCCCTGACCTGGTTCTTCATATATTCCCTGTATCTGTTCATATCCTTACCCTTGTTGAGCCGTTCATAATCGGCATCATTCTCTTGGCGCTGGGGATGCCTGCTGTCGATTGTGTAATCGGGATGATGCCAGTCTATAAGGGAATAATAGAATCCAACCTTGAGACCTTCAGCCCTGAAAGCGTCTACATATTCCCGTATTATGTCGCGTCCCAAAGGGGTGTTGGTCGACTTATAATCAGTGTATTTTGTATCCCACAAACAGAAGCCCTCATGATGCTTGGCAGTCAGAACAACATATTTCATTCCGGCCTCCCTGGCCTCCCTTGCCCATTCTTTGGGGTTATATAGATCAGGATCAAACATTTCGAAGTACTTCTGATAGTCCTCGGTTGTGATCCTCTCACGATTCTTCACCCATTCATGACGGGCAGGAAGGGCGTACAGACCCCAGTGAATGAACATTCCGAACCGTGCATCGGTCCACCACTTCATTCTCTGCATTTTCTGGGCTTCCGTCTCTTTCGGAAGCTGTGCTGAAGCAGTCACCGGAGTGATTATCATCAGGGCGGCTACTGCGATTACTGAAAGGAAAGTTAGTTTCATAGGTGATATAGTTTGGTTAATATTGGACGTTCTTCGTTCTTCGGTCTTCCGTCTTCTGTCTTCCGTCTTCTGTCTTCCGTCTTCTGTCTTCCGTCTTCCGTCTTCCGTCTTCCGTCTTCCGTCTTCCATCGGTCATGTGCCTGATTTAAGCGTCATTATAAAGCTTTTCATCCTGATGAAATGTGAACCTTCCCAGTAAATACGGCCGCAGGTGCAGCATCTTTTAAATTCATCGTAATGATCCCTGGTCATCGGCATCAGCCTGTCGATGATCTCTTCCTTGCCGACAGGTTCCATGACCCCGTTGCATTCCATGCATCGTGTAAATGGTTTGATCTTTCCGGCGGCATCGCATGCGCACAGTATTTCCCTGATCTGTTCAACAGGAACGTCAGAATGAACCAGGTGGCCGTTCCTTACCTTTTTACTTTTCAGAAGATCCTTGTCGCGTGTCAGAATGATCCTGTCTTCCCTGACCGACAGATCAATGATCTCCCTGTCGTCGTAGTATTGTTCAAAAAGAGTGTCAAAACCGCACATGCGAAGATACCTGGCCAGCCGGCCCAGATGGACATCCGCAATAAACCTCAATTCATCAGGAAGCCTAAGCACCGTAGCATGCTCGTTTGTCAAAGCCTTTCAGTAAGTATCTCTTCAAGTTCTTCATTTCCAAGATTAACCGGATTGTTTTTCTGCCCGGTATTACGGCAGATTACCCCGAGATGTGTCTGATCAAGACCATACCGGATGAGACGGGGCAGCATGAGTTCT